>JBDNIP010000382.1:0-1434 GCA_041688245.1 Algoriphagus sp. | reverse complement strand
TGTGAAGCGTGCTTAGCTCTATTTGAAAAAGATCTGCTACCTGCCTTCTGGTTAGATATTCCTCTACTTTTTTTTCAAGCTTGATTAACTTTTCAATACTTTCCATTTGAGTAGAAAGTTGATTAAACCGATCATCGATTTGATCGGCAGAAATTTGAGTGATTTGGAGGGTGTTCATACCGTATAAGATTTGTTACGGTGTAAATGAATCCATGAGTTTGTACCTTTTATAGTACAAACAAAAAAAATTAATCCTTTTTAGATTTAATAAAATCCATTGCTTGGAAGTATCGATCTTCTCTTGCCAATGGTACTCGTGATCGCTGATCGTGAATTTTTTCTATGTCAGGAAAATCTAAATATTGTTTGTTAAACCAGGTTTTAAAAAAATCTCTGCCAGAATGTATAAACCTATCTTTTTTCATTTGATGAAAGAAGTAAGTTATATCTTCAATAGCCCCTCTTGCCTCGTAATCTTGGGATTTCATCAAAAAATCAAAAAAAAGGAATCCATTTGGATTAAAAACAGAAGGATAGAGTATTGATTCTAACATTTTTATCTTCTCTCCAAATTCTCCATTTAAACCCCAGCCCTCAATTTCGTCCAAAATAAAACCCTGTTTAAGCTTATTCACTTCTTTCCCACTAATAACACTTGACCCTTCCCTTCTAAGAAATAGCAGCATTTCATGAACTGAGATAACAATTTCAGGAATCATAACTGGTACTTTTTCCTGTCCAGTAATATGAAGACTAAGTATAGATTTATGAAATTTGTCCGAAGTGAGAAATGAGATGATTTTATCCATCATAGGTTTCATAAGATTTTCTCCAGAATCCATTTTCCCAATCTCCTTTCTACTAAACCCTTGAGAAAAAATTACTAATCCATCTATGAAAGATTCGGAGTGTTCTTCTAAAAAATTCTTGTCCTTTACACACAGCTTTGCAAGACTTACGAATGTTGAAATAATCTTTCTTTCATAAAAAAACTCGTGGTAAAGCTGTTTTCTTGAAACCCAAAAACTGATAGCCTGATCAATTGGGTGAAGTTCTGAAGGACTTTTGGAAATCATTATTTCAACTTTCTTTCATTCTTCACCAAGTCCCAAAGAATTTTCAATGCCTTAACCTTATCATAGGTTTTAACAATTACTCCTTGTGCCGTCCTCTGGAAATTGATTGCTCCCAACTTGCTTTTTGGAATTTCATTAATAGGCTTCAAAGTCCAGTCATCATTTAAAAAATCCGTGACTTTGGAAAAGGCTATAGCCGCTAGCTCTGCAAGAACCTTCTCCTGGGTAATTCCCAACCTCGATAATTTATCCTCTGATCTCTCTCGAATATAATTTTGTATGTAGTGTTTGGACGAAAACTTATAAATTTTTAATAATGAAGCATATACATGCTTAACCCATGGTTGAATAATTCAAC
>JBDNIP010000381.1:0-8113 GCA_041688245.1 Algoriphagus sp. | reverse complement strand
TCACGATCATGGTCGATCGTGCTGAGATTTTGATGACATCGCCGGAAACATCGCCGACTTCTATTCGGTCACCTTCCTTGATTGGTTGCTCAAAAAGTATAATTAAACCACTGATAAAGTTATTGGTGATATTTTGCAAACCAAAACCAATACCCACACCGACCGCACCAGCTAGAATTCCAAATGCGCTCAAATCAAGACCGTTAGTTTGAAGAATAGAGAAAATTCCTGCTAAGATTAAGAAGTATTTCACCATCGCTCCAATGGACTTTCGAGTACCTAAATCCAATTGATAGCGACTAAGAATCTTATTGACGATAAGTTTTCGAATCCACTCAGCTCCGAAAAAAAGCACTAAGAAGGAAAGAATCAAAGTAAATAGTAAACCAATGGTTAGCTTTGAATCTCCTAAATTAAACAGGCCAAAGTTCATGATTTCCGCAAACCAGTCGAGGATGCCCTGGGCCTTTTCCTTTGCTACTTCATTGATGTTTTGTATCATCTATTTGAATTTGACTCTTTCCAAACCTAGCTGTTTATTTTTGAAATATATCTGGAAATAATCATAAGAAGTTAACCAAAAAATAAGACAGGCGGATTTTTTTTACATTTCTGACAGAAATCCCCATACCATATTACTTATACCATATTATTAGAGAGTTTTGGCTAATTTTGTCTCATGAGTAAACACAGAGAAGAACTAGAGCATCGACTCAAACTTAGAAATATCAAGCTTTCTGACTTCGACAATATTCGTGAAATAATGATTTCAATCTATCGAAATCAAGGCGGAGCTTGGACCAAGGATGAATTAAAAAACCAGTTGAAGGCTTTTCCTGAAGGTCAGATATGTATTGAAGACAATGGTATAATAGTTGCCGCTGCTCTTAGCATTATTGTGGATTATGCTCGATTTGGTGATAACCACACCTACGATCAAATAACCGGCTTTGGTAAATTTGATACCCATGACGGGGATGGAGATACGCTTTACGGAACAGATGTTTTTGTTCATGCGGATTACCGAGGAATGCGGATCGGTAGAAGATTGTATGATGCTCGAAAAGAACTCTGTGAAAATCTAAACCTCAGATCAATTATTGCAGGTGGTCGGATTCCCGGCTATTCCAAATATGCTGATGAGATGACGCCTCGCAAATACATAGACCTGGTCAAAAATAAAGAGGTTTTTGATCCGGTGCTTTCTTTTCAGCTTGCCAACGAATTTCATGTTAGAAAGGTGATCACTAAATATTTGCCTTCAGATCTTGACTCACGTGCTTATGCCACACTTTTGGAGTGGATTAATATTTATTATGAAAAAGATGAAAAGCTAATTGGTAACAAAAAATCAATCGTCAGATTGGGACTGGTACAGTGGAAAATGCGTCGATTTTCCAATGTGGATGACTTGATGCAACAAGTGGAATTTTTTGTAGATACAGTGTCTGGATACAAATCAGACTTCTGTCTCCTGCCTGAATTTTTTAACGCACCCCTACTTGCAGAATTCAATGATATGGATGCCTCAGAAGCTATTCGGAATTTGGCCGACTACACAAATGAGATTGTCAGTCGAATGAGTGACCTAGCAGTTTCTTACAATGTAAATATTATCGCCGGATCCATGCCAGAGTACGAAGGCAAGAAACTCCGGAATGTCAGCTACCTCTGCCGTCGCGATGGTACTCAGGATAAACAGTATAAGTTGCACATTACACCTGATGAAGCTTCTTATTGGGGTATGCAAGGAGGAAATGGGATTAATGTCTTTGAAACAGACGCAGGCCGAATTGGTATCTTAATCTGTTATGATGTGGAATTTCCTGAGCTGGGAAGAATCCTTGCAGAGCAAGAAATGGATATCTTATTTGTTCCATTTTGGACCGATACCAAAAATGCTTTCTTACGAGTAAACACATGTGCGAGATCCCGTGCCATAGAAAACGAATGCTATGTGGCAATCACCGGTTCTGTGGGGAATCTACCTAAAGTGGAAAATATGGACATTCAATATTCTCAGGCTGGAATCTTCTCGCCTTCTGACTTCTCCTTCCCGCATGATGCCATGGTCGCTCAGGCTTCAGAAAATGAAGAAACTATCATAGTGGCAGATGTGGACTTAGACTTATTGACTAAGCAGCGGAAAACAGGAAGTGTGCGAAATCTCGAACAACGAAGACTAGACTTGTATTCAATACAATGGAAACAGAAAAAATAGTTTCTGCTTACTTCGCCAATGTCCCGGCTGGAATTTTTGAGCGGGCAGCCAAAGTCAGGCTTTTAATTACAGACATCGATGGGGTAATGACTGACGGTGGAATCATATATGACAACGATGAACTGGAGTATAAAAAATATCAGGTCAAAGACGGATTGATTGTACATCACCTACGGCGTAGTAAACTTATGGTGGGTGCAATTACAGGTAGAGAATCTCGCGTGGCTCAGAACAGATGCGAGGAATTGAAATTTGACTTCCATTACCATGGGGTTAAAAATAAGGGTAAAAAGCTACAAGAGGTGCTCGAAACGCTGGAAATTGAAGCCGATGAAGTAGCCTATGTTGGAGATGATCTGATTGACTTGCCCATCTTAACTCGAGTAGGTTTGGCAGTTTGCCCAGCTGATGCATTAGCTTACATTAAGCCTTATTGCCACTATGTTTCCAGATTTTCCGGGGGAAATGGGGTGTTTAGAGAAGTTGGAGATTTGATCTTGCACGCACAAGGATTTCTAGTCCCAATCATAAAGAAATTAACTTTAAAAGAAGATGAACAGAACTGACCAAATCATGAAAATCACTGACTCGGTGATTTTGGGCCAAGATAAGCCGGTATTATTCTCAGGACCTTGCGCGGTCGAGAGTTTTGATATCTGTTTGGAGATCGGTACTAAAGTAAAAGCTTGGGCTGAGCAACATGGATTTTCGTATGTTTTCAAAGCTTCTTTTGACAAAGCTAATCGAACTTCTTCCGGAACTTTTCGAAGTATTGGTATGGATAAATCACTCGAAGTACTTCAGCGAGTAGGTAAGGAGCTTCAGATCCCATTAGTGACAGATATTCATGAAAGTTACCAAGCTGCTGAGGTGGCAGAAGTGGTAGATGTACTTCAGATTCCAGCATTCCTCTGTAGACAAACTGATCTACTGTTAGCAGCAGGAAACACGGGTAAGGCAGTCAAAATCAAGCGAGGTCAGTTTATGGCGCCAGAAGACATGCAATATGCGGTGGCTAAGGTGCGGTCAACTGGAAATGAAAATGTCTGCTTGACTGAGCGAGGATTTTCATTGGGTTATCATAATCTCGTGGTGGATATGCGAGGTTTACCAATCATGAGGCAATATGCCCCTGTGGTTTTTGATATTACCCATTCCGTGCAGCAGCCTGGTGGACAAGGTGGCTCGAGCGGAGGCCAACGAGAGTTTGCTCCAGTTTTAGCCCGAGCAGCTGCGGCCACCGGCATTGATGGTTTTTTTATTGAAACTCATCCTGAACCTTCAAAAGCGCTAAGTGACGGACCAAATCTGATTCCACTCCATCGCATGGGAGACTTCTTGGAAATGCTGAAAGCGGCTTGGACTTTAGGTAGGAAGTATCAGGATTTTCAAGTGGAATAGCAATGTGTAATTGATATCCATTTATTTCTAAATTTTATATGGAGGATCTTTCTTTCAAAATGGATATTTCACTTAATATAAAATCGTAATTGCAACGGTAAAAGGCGAATTAATATATGGTAAAAGCTAGTATGACCGGTACTTCTTTGATAGCTATCGGAACGTCATCTTCCTCTAAGCAGGCATGAAAATGTATCTATTTTAGAATGGGTGAGGCCAACGCTTCATTTATTCTATTCCTAAACTTAATAAGTTAATTCAAATATCTCTCATGACGGTAGCTCTTAGTGTGACGATTCAGGGGCAGAATAAATCGTAACTGCTAGATCAAGTTTTTGCTTCCATTCTGGTGAAATAGTGTCGACGGGATAAAATTTATCAAGGAAAAACCAATATAGACGTTATATTTAATTTTTAATGTAGCGCTAAGGTATTGCATTTTGAATAACTCCGTTGCCACCTAATTTTTGTGATATAAATCAACAAACCCACAAAAAAGAATTTGAACTTTAGAGACCTGTACTAAGGTTTAGCGATTAAAATAGGTGCTACTATCTCATTTAGCCAATAATTATTCTCTAAGTTTGTGAATAATTGATCACCAAGAATTTATTTAAAACTTGTTTGTTGAACATCTTGTTTAACAAATTTTATGAATAATTAAACAAAACAGAAAAATCAACGTTCAATATTAAATGAAAGTATCAGTATTTAGAAAAGAGCATTTCAACGCCGCACACCGACTAAACAATCCTTCCTGGTCAGCAGAAAAAAATCTTAAAATCTTCGGGAAATGCAATAGCCCAAATTACCATGGTCACAATTATGATTTAATAGTCAAATTGACAGGTGATATAGATTTAGAAACTGGATATGTTTACGACATGAAAATATTGAGTGATCTGATCAAAGATCACATATTAAATAAATTTGACCACAAAAATTTAAACTTGGATACCGACGAATTTAAAGAACTTAATCCTTCTGCCGAAAATATTTCAGTAGTTATTTGGAATATTTTAAGGGAAAAAATCGATCGGAAATTCGGATTAAAGATTCGGCTTTATGAAACAGAAAGAAACTTTGTTGAATACGATGGGAATTAAAATTTCCACCCCCACAATTGAAGAAATTGGTGAAGAACATGTAGGAACATCTTTCGAAACTCCCCTGAGGGAAGATGCATTTGAAATGAGTGATGACTTGAAAATTGAATTAATCGAAAAGCATTTTCGTGAAATCATGCACGTGATGGGCTTAGACCTCACTGACGACAGTCTGAAAGGCACGCCTCGTCGAGTGGCGAAAATGTATATAAAAGAAATTTTCAGTGGGTTGAATCCAAAAAATAAACCTGCTGCCAAGCTATTTGAGAACAAGTACAGATACAATGAAATGTTAGTGGAAAAAGACATCACATTTCATTCCCATTGTGAGCATCACTTTGTACCTATCTATGGAAAAGCTCATGTAGCATACATATCTAATGGAGATGTTATTGGACTTTCAAAAATTAATCGAATCGTACAATACTATTCAAAAAGACCACAAGTCCAAGAACGGCTTACGATGCAAATCGGTAACGAACTTAAAGAAGCATTAGGAGCCGAAGACGTAGCAGTCATAATGGATGCATTCCATATGTGTGTGAGTTCCCGCGGAGTTCAGGATACAAACAGTTCGACAGTAACCTCTTTTTATTCTGGTAAATTTCAAGATGATGAACAAACTAGATTGGAATTTATGAAATATATTGATTTGAAAAAATAGTATAGTCAGTCGTCTAAATCAATAAAAAACCGGATTTCAATCCGGTTTTTTTTTAACTTTTTCTAAACAAAAACCATTTGAATTCACTTCTGAAAGATATATGAAAGATAAAAATATTGTAATTATTGGAGGAAATTCAGGAATTGGAAAAGCGATAGCAGCTGATCTTTCCTCCAAAGGATGTAACCTTTTTCTGTATTCTAGAAGTGGAGAGGGTACTACAGCTTTAGATATATCAGTAGATTTCCCTGAAATTCCAAACCTCCCCGAAGTTATTGATGGGTTAGTATATTGCCCGGGTACCATCAACTTGAAGCCCTTTCACCGTATTTCTATTTCAGATTTTCAAAAGGAAATGGATATCAACTTTTTTGGCGCAGTACGCGTACTTCAAGCTTGCCTAAAAAGTTTAAAAAAGTCAAATACAGCTTCAGTTGTCCTTTTTAGTACTGTAGCAGTGCAGACAGGGATGGGTTTTCATGCAGGAATAGCATCTGCTAAAGGTGCCATTGAGGGATTATCACGATCATTGGCAGCAGAGTGGGCCCCTTCCAAAATCAGAGTTAATACCATTGCGCCTTCTTTGACCGATACTCCATTAGCTACGAACCTCCTGTCAACTCCTGAGAAAAAAGAATCATCAGATAAAAGACATCCGTTGGGTCGTGTTGGTACTCCAGAGGATATTGCAAAAGCAACTAGCTATTTGCTATCCGAAGATTCTTCTTGGATGACGGGTCAAATTCTCCATCTTGACGGAGGAATGTCCTCTTTAAAATAATTTGTTTAAACAAATGGTAACCTAATTTGGTGAGTACTACGAGTATGGTCCCGAGATGAACGAAATGTGAATATGAAGACACCACCTGAATCATTCTTATTGTTTAAGGAAGAATTGAGGAAATCCCAGCTTGAGAAAGATCGGTTAAAAGCGGAATACGATCAGAATATTGCTCAGGTGAATATTGAGTTGTTAAGATTGAAAGAGCAGATCCAATCACAGCAGGAAATGCTACGAACGACGATTGAATATGCATCTGACCTCGAAGAGAAACTTTCGCAAATCAAAAGTGATGTAATAAGCTCTAATTCTCAAAAAAATAAATCTGTTTTTTAGTAAAACACATTTGTCATGAACGAAACTCAATTTCAAACCGAAACAAAAGATTTTACATTAGCTTTTGAAGTCCAATATGCCAGAGTTTTGATAAGTCCTAAGATGAGAATCATCATTTGCGACTTGTTATCAGACTATATCCCGATAGATGATTTTAAGATTATTTTCAATCGAATTGGTGAAATTGTAAAGGCTGGCTATTACGAGAAATTTATTTTTGACAAAAGATCACTTAGAGCATTTCATCAGCCTACGATGGAGTGGTATTTTATCCACTGGAAGAAGGACATGTTAGAATATGGTGTTACCAAACACCGAAAGATTCTACCTGCCGAGAAGTGGTTTGAGAAAATGGTACAAATCTCCAAAGTACAAATTCTACAAAACTACCCTGATAACATTATTGGTCAACTCGATATTCAATATTGCGACTCTATTGAAGAAGCGATTGCAAAATGATTAAGCATTTTGATCAGGGAGAAATCTTAAATGCAGATTCCTATTATAGGAGGAACCTGATCAATTGTCTTTCAGGATATAAAAGTCTTAACTTGATAGGTACAATAAATTTAAATGGTGCAACTAATCTTGCTCCGTTCTCACAAGTTTTTCATATTGGCGCTTCTCCTCCGGTGGTAGGCATTCTTTTTCGCCCGCATACTGTCAAACGAGATACACTGGAAAATATTTTAGAGACAGGTTTTTTCACAATGAACCATGTTACATCTGAATTTTATAAAGAAGCCCATTGGGCAGCAGCAAATTGGAAAGGTTCGGAATTTGAAGGTACAGGTCTTCACGAGGAATATTTTCCGGGTTTCAAAGCCCCATTTGTAAAAGGTAGTCCGCTCAAATTGGCTTGCTCATTAGTCGAAACACAAACCTTGAAAGTCAATCAGACCGTGTTGGTTATCGGAAAGATTGATCACATTTTTGTAGATGAAAAGGGACTTCGAGCTGATGGCTCGTTAGATCTCAATGCTTTAGATACGGTCTCAGTGTCAGGGCTAGATGAGTATCACACTGGAGAGAAGTTGGCTAGGTTGACTTATCCAAAGTCAACACATCTACCTGATATAATCTAGTTGTTAGTCAGTCAGAATTTCTAATTTTAAAGATAGTTTAGTTAAAACAACCTCTTTATTAATGAGGAAATCTATTCTTTTTAGTATCAGCCTATTTTTGGCGCTAGCATGTAATGAGAAAGAAGTTGCTTTGTCTCAATCTAAAGTCTATGTTCCCGAACTGGTGTTAAAGGACAGTTTGGTTATTGACCGTTTGACGGAACTTTCCCTACTCGATGTCAAAAGCGATCCTAAAGAGTTCCTATTTTACGATTGGATTACCAATGAAATTATGAGGGTGAATTCTGGAGGAGAGGTTCTAGCTATAGCAGATCTAGTATCCGATGGAAAAAATAGTTTCCGTAGATCATATTTTATAAATGCAAATTATGGAGCTAATGATGAGGTCGTGATTCAAACTGACCTAGCGATATTTCGATATGATCTTGATTTTAATCTAAAAGAGAATCAAAACACAGATTATCAGTTAGTAACTAGAAGAGTTGGGGGTAGCAGATCATTTCAAACTTTCGGGGATTT
>JBDNIP010000380.1:0-3330 GCA_041688245.1 Algoriphagus sp. | reverse complement strand
TCCAGCAGTATTGCCTATTGGTGTGAGAGCACCTACACCTGTTACAACAACTCTTTTTAAATTCATGGAATGAACTTATAAATTATTATTTAACGTTAGCTTCCAAGTAGGATACAGCCTGTCCAACTGTACCGATTTGCTCAGCTTGATCGTCTGGGATAGAAAGATTGAATTCTTTTTCGAATTCCATAATCAATTCCACTGTATCCAGAGAATCCGCTCCAAGATCGTTTGTGAAGCTTGCTTCCAAAGTCACTTCAGACTCTTCTACGCCAAGCTTGTCAACGATGATAGCTTTTACTTTTTGTGCAATTTCAGACATTTTGTAATCAGTTTAGTATTTAACAGTGCGCAAAGAAATATATTTAAAACCTAATAGGCAAAGAAAAGATGGAAGTAAATTTTTCTGCAAATTGCGTTTGAATACTTCTAAATTTTTATTTCTAACTTTATTTTAATTCATTTTCTCCCCAAATGAGGAAGGCCAGATTACTAGTCAAGCATACCTATAATTTTGAGCTATTGGGTCTTGTATCAACTGTGAAGGACTATAAGATGGCTTGGCTTATCAATCGAGATCTCCAGCTTGATCTTCGTAAAGTAGCCGATCTAGAGCTTGAGTTTGTAGCTACACCTAATCTTAAAATTTCACAATATTTTCTTTCTTTGCCACATGGCTTTGTACAATTATTAAAAAACAAAGCTTTAAATCCGACAAATCAAGTGTCTTATTTGATCCCTGAGCTTGAATCTATGGATTATTTCCTGCTTGTTCAAGATGAGACCCTTCAGATAAGTATCGATACATTTGTTGATTCACTCGCAAAAAACCAGCTTGTCCAAAAAATTATGAAATTGGATGTGGAAAAGCTAAAGTCAAAAGAAAACCTATTAACTTATTAACAGAAGAATGAATAAATTTAACAAAACAAAGATTCTTGCCACCATTGGTCCTGCTTCAAATAGTTACGAAACAATAAAGAGTTTGGCTGAAGCCGGAGCTAATGTGTTTAGATTGAACTTTTCTCACGGATCGCATGAAGTTCACAAAGAAGTCATTCAAATCATTAGAAAAGTAAATGAAGAATTAGGGACTCATTTGGGAATCCTTCAAGATCTTCAAGGCCCTAAAATACGTGTTGGTGAAGTTGAAAATGATGGGGTTGAAATCAAGCCCGGTTCGCCTATTACTATAACAAATGATCCTGTCATAGGGACGAGTGAATTAGTCAGTACAGCCTACCAGAATCTGCCAAATGACGTATTAATGGGAGATCGTATCTTAATAGATGACGGAAACCTTGAACTTCTGGTAAATAGTACAGATGGTAAAAATGTTAACTGTACCGTTATTCATGGTGGAATTCTGAAATCGAGAAAAGGTATCAACCTCCCAAACACTAAAGTATCTGCACCCTCTCTTACTGAAAAAGATATCGACGATCTGGAGTTTGGTTTAAGTCAAGATGTTGACTGGATCGCACTTTCTTTTGTAAGATCGTCTGAGGACATTATCGACCTGAGAGCGCGAATTGAAAAAGCTGGAAAAGTTTGTAAAATAGTCGCTAAAATTGAAAAGCCTGAAGCATTGGAAAATATTGATGCAATCATTGAGGTTACCGATGCAATTATGGTGGCCAGAGGAGATTTGGGGGTAGAAGTGCCAATGGAAATTGTGCCACTTTGGCAAAAGAAAATGGTTGAAAAGTGCAAGATCGCGTGCAAGCCTGTGATCATCGCTACTCAAATGATGGAAAGTATGATCGTGAACCCGCGTCCAACTCGAGCTGAAACTAATGATGTCGCAAACGCAGTTCTTGATGGAGTAGACGCAGTAATGCTTTCTGCAGAAACTGCCTCAGGCAAATATCCTGTCAATTCAGTAAAAGCGATGAGCAGCATTATTAGCTACCTAGAAGAGAACGCAAATATTTATCACAATTTGTATAAAATTCAAGAAGGAGATGAAACATTTCTTAGCAATAATCTTATTCTGATGGCAGCAAGGCTCTCTAGAAATGTGAAAGCCAAAGCCATTGTTGGGATTACATCTTCGGGCTTTACAGGTTTTCGATTGGCCTCTCACCGCCCTTCAGCAAATATTTTTGTATTTACCCGAAATATAGAATTGCTTACGCAGATGAGTCTGGTATGGGGAGTGAGAGCTTATTTATACACTAATCAAATTTCAACTGATGCCACTTTTAAGGATATCGAAAACAGATTGAAAGCTGACAATCACGTGAACGCGGGAGATATCATTATAAATACTGCAAGTATGCCGCTAAAAGCAAAAGGTAAAACCAATATGCTAAAAATTCATTTGGTGGAATAACCCAAAAATTAAGACTAAATCAAGAGAGACGCTTAACAGGCGTCTTTTTTTTTTCAATTCAATTCGATGTAGATACAATTCATCGGTAAAGTTAAATCCCAAAGAGGACTTTGAAGTTTATCACTCATAAATAACCAATTCAAACTATGACCAAACTATTTAAATTTCTCGTTACAGGAGCTCTGTTTGTGACAGTGCTGTCTTGCGTGAGTGATGAAGGTATTCCTCTGACACTCATTGAAGCTTCTCAGGAAGCCGGTCTTACTACTTTTGCATCGGCAGCCCAAAGCCAATTTGGTTTTCTAGGTGTTACTCGGGGGCATAGGCCTGGCATTACTGTATTTGCTCCTTCCAATGAAGCTTTTGCAGATGCATTGGTTCAGTTCAAGGCTACCGATCTAAATGATTTAATTACAAAGTTGGGACAAGATTTAAATAGTTTGGGAATTTTAGGATTTCATGTTGTGTCTGGAGTTGTTTTTTCTAACCAACTTGAATCAGAAAACATATTTGGGACGTTGGAAGATAAGCAACTGCGAGTAAATAAAGCGCTAGATGTTATCACAGTAATCGATGCTGCTGGAAACACTGCTACTGTTACTCAAGCTGACATAAAAATCGAAAACGGTGTGATGCATGTTATAAATCGAGTTTTGCTTGCAAGTGCCAAGTTGCCAAAGCCAAGTTTAGTTGAGGCCGCTACTGAAGCAGGTTTGACAACATTGCTTGCAGCTGTCACTGCCGTTACAGGTTTGTCCGGTGAATTGCTTAATAGGGAAGCAATCACAGTTTTTGTACCCACAAATCAAGCCTTCCTTAATCTGTTTTCTAGCCTTAATGTACCCTCTTTACAAGGTCTGATTGATGAGTTGGGTTTGCCTGCTGTTACTAAAGTCCTCAGATTGCATGTGGTTCCGGCTACCGCATTCTCCATTGACCTAGTTGAAGGCGATCAGATGAATACAACTCTTGCTGGTGAAATGTTGACAGTGAAC
>JBDNIP010000379.1:0-1353 GCA_041688245.1 Algoriphagus sp. | reverse complement strand
GGATATAAGAGAAATTAACCATTTTCACTTGTCGCCTACCCTCACGCCATATCAAGGAACTTGTCTTGAAGCTCATTATGTAGTGTGTACATCGCTTCACGAACTTCAGCAGATTTGTAAGAATTATTTCTTCCTTCATTACGGATGAGTTCGTATTGAAGAAATAAGTTTTTATAAGCTACTACTTGCGTCTTAGTATTCACAGGTGGTGGAGGCGGGGGCAATTGACTTTTTTCCTCAGCTGTCAAGTCTTCCATAAGCTTGTAATACACTTCACCATTTGATTCCAATTTCAAATAAGGCGCAAAAGGATGCACGGGACGATTCACTTTTGGCTTATCGGTGAATTCGATTTGGTAGTATTTACTTCCTAAATCTAAAAAGATAGCCAGTAATTTCTCTTGCTCAGCCTTGGTTTTTATTACGAAATGCGGGGCTTGGTTTCGCAGCTTTTCATACGTCAAGTTGATAGCCTTGTAAGATTGAAGCTGATCTTTTATTCTATCTAGTCTTACTTGACCAAGCCATTTGTTTGAATCAGTATTTTCCTGTTCAGCCACAGGCTTATTTACTTTCTTAATCCAAGGCTTTCCAACATTTGTCCGTCGGGCTGAAGGATAAATATAAAATTTGTCCTCCTTGGTCATCGGAGTTTCAAATGCGGATTCTTTCCCAAACTCCTTTTCAAAACCTTGGCCACTGTACATATGAACCTGATGCTCCTGAGGGAATCGCTCCGATCGGGCATTAAGATGAACAAAACTGGAAAAGAAAAAAGCAATCTCTGAATTACTCATCTGCTCCAATTGAGAATTGGGAATAATTTTTCCATCCAGCCATAACGCAAAATCTTTCGGGTTCTTCCAAGACTCGAAAACTTTACTGCTCGGTTGACTTCTCGCTGGAGCTTTTAATGGGTCATGCAAAAAGGTCTTTTCAATAGCCGTAAGCTCGTTGTAGGATTTTGGAATCAATTCCCCCGACTCATCTTCTACAAAAATGGAAGCATTTCGATAATATTTTTCTTTCTCTTCGAGTATATCAACCTTGCTCCTACTTAATTGATCTTGATGAACAATAGAATAGTGGGCTGTTATATCGGATGCAGTACGTTTAGCATTACGCTCATCATGATTTAGGTATTTATAATAAATCTTTCTAATGTCAAGATCTCTAATGATACTCTGAAAATCTCCCAAGTCTCCCATTTTAGTAGTAGCGCTGGTGATTAGATTAATATTAAAGTTTTCTGCATTTGCCTTTCTTCCTTTTATAAAATCCTTTGCTTGGTCCGCAGCATATTCTTTATTCTCAAAAGAAATCGCCCCATTGGATTTCAATTCCAATGTGAGG
>JBDNIP010000378.1:0-2954 GCA_041688245.1 Algoriphagus sp. | reverse complement strand
CAAAAAAACCATTAATCCGAATCCCATCAGAGCTGTTTTCGGTCATTGGAGTTCTTGAGATGACTTTCCATTTGCCATCATTGTACTGAGAGGCACCAAATCTGTTCTGGACAACAGCACCTTCTGCATAGAAGTCCCACTTTTTCTCATTTTCATTACATCCATTGGGACACATCCCATCTGGATCAATGTATCTGATTGGATTGTTCCATCCATAAGCATAGGGAGATTTATCAATTTGCAAAGGATGATTGGCCAACGGATCAACAACAAACCATCTCCCTATACTTGGATCATACAATCTCGCTCCATAATCATACAAGTTCACTCCTAGATGACCGTTTGACTCCTTGCCGTTGTATAAATACGGATTTATTTTGATTCCTCCATACTGATAGCCCAAGCCTGAGAGTTCTACCCCCCATGGGTCATAGGTGTCTCCTGTACGATAATGGGGCCCGTGCTCATCACTCGAAACTGATCAAACCATACATTTTCAGCCGTTTCGTTGACAAGGAAGGTCTTGATATACCTGTCTTTCTTGACCGCGATCTTCTCTACTAATTCCTCATGCTTGTTTCGGGGCTATTTTTTTTCAATATTTTCTTCGACTAAATTTAAATCACCAGGCACTCCCATCTCAACTATTTTTTTTAAATATGCCTCTTTAGAAAAAGGACCATATACATTTGAATACATTTTTCTTTCACTATTAAATTCTGCTTGCTCAGATTTATCTATAATCCAATATTGAATAAAAGTACTATTTTCAAATGCTACATTAGCCTCCTTATAATTCAAATATTTTTTATTATATATACTATTCTATGGTCGTTGTGAAGCAATAATATAGGTTGAATCAAATCTATAATTCAAAATGGAAGATTCAATAACTACTGAATTATAAGAATTCACTATTTCTATTCCATATTTACCTTCATGAATAAAACTATATCCACCACCCAAATCTGGGTAAACTGAAACAATGTCTGAACAACTCGTAAATATAAAATAGATAAATATAAATAATCCTTTCTTCATAACTTTATCATTTAGGAATAGAAGTTGTTCCATTGAAATTAATACTAAAAGATCCTCCAAAAATTAATGGGACAGCAGGTGTTAACAGATGAATAGGAATTAATGGAATATTATAATTTATTGCTGCTCCTAAAATATTTCCGGCATTCCTTCCAGTTGATGCGCTAGAATCAATTAATGGCGAGAAATCAAAGCGAGATGATGGATCTGTAACAATTGAAAATTCATTTTTACCATGATACTTCATATTGACTCTTCCAAAAGCTAAAGCAGCCTGATTTAATATTCCAGCATTAAATAAATTTACCGCTCGTATCTCTCCTTTTTTCATATCGGCTAATCCTAACTCAGACTGTGTGGTTCCAGTAAGGTCAATAGATGAAGTATTAATTGTCATCGGGTCTCCTCCTCCTATTTGAAAATGTAAATACATTTTCGCCAATGAAAAATCCTCACCACCACCATTTGATTGATTTTGATCACCTGTATATACGGAGACAATTGCATCTGATGCAGGTTTTTTCTCTTCTTTGCTTTTTTTATCAGAGAGATACCCACCGTCTTGAGAATGACTCCATGTTTGCCCCACTTCTATATTCTCTCCATATCCTCCCTTCACATACTCAAACATTCCCGTTGGATCAGTGTATTTCATTGGGTTGTTAAAGCCATAGCGATATGGAGTCCAATCTGGTGCTGCTTCCGCCATCGGGTCAACAACACTCCACCTCCCAATAACAGGATCGTACATCCGCCCAATAGTCAGCCATCGATTGCCACAGCTCCTTGCTCAAATTCGACTGCTACTATCATTGCACTATACCTCACCTCACTTGTATTAACTTCTAATAGTACATAGATTGGTATAATTTACCAGCTAATGCAAGCATTAAAAGGGTCAATGCTAAGTATCCCACTATCAACCCATAGGATTTTAGATTAGGTTTTCCAACTCCCTCTTTTGAAAATTCCTTTAGAATCATTTTTCATTTTTCATAAAAATGAAATAATTAATAAGCAAAGGCAAAAGAAAAGCAGACACTAACACAATTTTATTTGCTTTTCCTTCGATAAACCAATTTACAAAGTATATAATTGAAAGTAAATTAACTCCTTGCATAGTCGAAATAGCCCAATATGCTCCAGATGCAAGTTCTTCAACACCGTTATGTTTATCGCTCCTTCTAGCACAAGATTGGAAAAATAACATCTTATAATAATAACTCACTTCTTCCATCACTTTATTCCTTTTGAATTCTGCCCAAATTCATTATATATCTCTGTACCAATTCTAAAAGTAAAATAACCTACAGATCCTATAGCTATAGCAGTTCCTATTACAGGAGCTCCTACTGCAACTCCAATTGCAGTAGCCCCTAAACCTAATACACCAACGCCAGTATCAGCTATAGCCCATTCTAAACTTCCACCGTTTGCAACATCTATGGCAGAAATTCCTAGACCTGCGAAGAAAAATGGCTTAGCAAGTCCCTTACCTAAGATTTTCAGACCAGTTAGATATTTATTTGAATTTTTAATAGCGGTGGTCGCACCATAACGAGCACTGCCTAAGGCTTTGGCACGTCTTAAAGTCTGTAGTTCATTTTGGGCCAGTTTTTGATCCGCATAAATTTCTAACCCTGTATGAGCGGTACTTAGTAAATATGATGCCACTGAAGATCCCTTATATAAAGCTTCACCAGACGAAGTGCCGTTATTTTGAGACCTCATATTTCCTGCGCCACCTTCACCAGATGTAGAAGACCCTCCTGCAAAAAAACCATTAATCCGAATCCCATCAGAGCTGTTTTCGGTCATTGGAGTTCTTGAGATGACTTTCCATTTGCCATCATTGTACTGAGAGGCACCAAATCTGTTCTGGACAACAGCACCTTCTGCATAGAAGTCCCACT
>JBDNIP010000377.1:0-4341 GCA_041688245.1 Algoriphagus sp. | reverse complement strand
GCCACTCGTAATATTCCAATTTGCGATTTCCATTTTCGTAATTGGCTTTACGCTTCTCATTTCCTCCCAATTGAGATTTATGGAGGACACCAACACAGGATTAGACTTAGAAAAAACCCTAGTACTGTCTGGACCAAGTGTAGAAAGCGAGGAATTCAACTTCAATGAAAGAATCAACAGCTTTCAAAATTTACTAAAATCAAACCCGAAAGTCAGCGGATTAACAAGCGCTAATTTTATTCCCGGAAAACTCATCAAGGGAAAAGCTGAAGGATATGTAAGAAAAATAGGAAGCCCTGAAGATCAGGCCAACACTTACTCATTCACCCAAATCGATGAGAATTTCATTTCCGAATTTGAGGTTGAGCTTTTAGCTGGAAGAGACTTTGACGTAAAAAGAAATGACAGTCAATCCATCATAATCAATGAGGAAGCTGCAAAACTATTAGGATTTAATACCGCAGCAGCAGCAATTGGGGAGCAAATTTATTACCGGATCAACTCCACTCCTGAAATCATCGGGGTAGTCAAAAATTTCCATCAATTTTCGCTTCAGCAAGCCTACCAGCCAATCATTTTCGAACTCGGTGATCAACCCGACTTATTTGTCTTCTTAAAATACAAGGAAGCTTCAGAGGAATCCTTGATAAAGGAAGTAAAAGATTATTGGAAAGCTTCTTTTCCTGGAAACCCTTTCAACTATTTTTTTCTAGATGACTTCTACAATACACAATATCAGCAAGACCAAAACTTCTTTCAGGTATTTCAAATTTTCTCAGCCTTAGCTATTTTAGTCGCTTCATTGGGCTTTTTCGGATTGATATATTTTCTTGCTTCTTCGAAAATCAAAGAGATTGGTATTCGCAAAACATTGGGAGCAGGACTACTTGACATTTCAAAGATGCTTGGAAAAGGCACTTTTGGGGCACTGATCTTTGCAGGAGTTTTGAGCATTCCTTTTATCTATTTCCTAGGGAATAAATGGCTGGAAAACTATGCCTTCCGAACTGATGTCACTTGGTGGATTTTATCGGCCCCAGTACTTCTTTTTTCACTTCTTTCCATCACATTAATTCTAATCCAATCAGTCCGAAGTTATTTAGTCAATCCTATTTCCTCCTTACAAGAAGGGAGTTCTGGTACACTTCAAAGATGATAATCCGGAAAAAATAAATTCGAATGGATAAGCTATTGATCAATTAAAAAGCCTGTTAATTATTTGCTCAATTTCAAGTAGCGAAAGCTTTCCTTATCTTAATGGAAATATATTACACTATGAAAATCCTCAGCTTCGCCACTTTAGCCTTTTCGATGCTTTTCGTTGCATGTAGTCCACAAGAGAAAAGTCTTTCTGGCAGCATCAACCCCAATTTGGAATACCAAGCATATACTCCAAAAGAAGGTGATATTCGACTTTCTCGAAAAGTATACGCTGACAGACTATACGGCTTTTGGCTGGGTCAGTGCATTGCTAACTGGACTGGACTGGTGACCGAAATGGATAAAATCGGTGGTGAAGGAAAGGATGGGAAAGGCGCGGGTTTCTATACTCGGGTAAATTGGGGCGGTCCCGATGAACCTGCGATTTGGGATGAAATTGGAGAAGGTATGGGCAGAAATATAGACTTTGTATTTGAGTCAGAAGAAGGTATTTGGGGAGCAGATGACGATACGGATATTGAATATATCTATCAGTCTCTCATGTATGGAAATAAAACGACTTCACTAAGTGCGGAACAAATTCGAAGTGGTTGGCTGAAACATATTTATTCAGATGAAAATACCCCTTTCATTGGAAAGGATGGGGTTTCTAAAGAGAATTACCTCTGGGTGTCTAACCAAACAGCACATGATCTCATGGTAAAAGGAATCCTTCCTCCAGCCACAAGTGATCCAGAGAACAACAAGGATTATGAAATGATTGATGCACAGCTGACCACAGAGATCTTTGGCTTTTTTGCCCCTACCCGACCTGAAGTTGCGCTGGAAATCGCAAAACTTCCAATTCAGACTACTGCTCGATACAATGCTCAGTGGGCTGCAGAGTTTTATGTAATCATGTATTCGCTTGCATCCTCCGCCGACGAAAACTCATCAATGAAGGATAGAGTATTCTCGCCGGCAGAAGAAGCAAAAAAGAGATTACCGACAGGATCGGCAGTGGCTAGTATGTATGATTTTGTGAAGACAAGTTATGACGCTGGGACCCCATGGGAAACTACCCGAGATAGTCTCCATATCAAATACCAAGTTAACGAAGAGGCTGGCTATGATTGGTACCACAAAGATCCAGTTTGTAACGGTTGCTTTGCTGGAGGAATCAATTTTGGAGCTGGTTTGGTAAGCTTGTTTTATGGGGAGGGAGATATCCTAGAAACCATAAAAATCGGAGCTTTAGCAGGCTGGGATTCCGATAATCCAACAGCAACTTGGGGAGGACTATTAGGCTTTATGCTGGGCAAAGAAGGCGTATAAAAAGCCTTTGGGCGAAAATTTGCAAATAAATTCAATATCCATCGAACTCGTGGAGGTTTCCCAAATGATGGTATTGACACCTTTGAAAATATGGCTCAAACCGGAGTTTTCATTGTCGATCGAATGGTACAAGAAAGACTCGGCGATGGAGTGAATTTGGAAAGCGATGAGTGGTATATCCCGAAACCTACTAGATTAATCCAAAAGGCGAAACTACATTTCAACTAATCATGAATCCGACAACCATTTTTGTAAAAAAGTACTTTCCTCTCAACAATAAATCAACCTATTCAATTCTTTTCAAAATACTCATGCAATCCTCTTTGCATATATCAGAACTACGAGGATGATCTAAAAATAACTGGTTATTTTGAGATACATCTTCATTAATCAATTCTATAATTTTAGTGACAGATTCGCCATTGGAATTAATTTCGCAATCGAAATTGAATTCTATTCTTCCGAAATTAGGGTAGAAGATGTACTTACCTGTTGTACAATTACCATATTTAGTATACTCGAAAGTGCCATCCGTATTCAATCCTAACGTAAATCCATCCTCCACAACGATCCAATCATAGGCCATAGGATTTTTCGTCTCATCTATCAAATTAAAGGACCTAATCTGCTGCCATTTACCAATTATTTTTTTTGAGTATTCAAATGATTCAGGAGGATCGTAACCAAGTCCACATGAAAAGAGAAAAATAAACGCTAGAATTGACAGTGAATGAATTTTGGATTTAAACATTATTTTTATCTGGAGCGATTAATTTATCTTGAAAATAAAAATGGTAAGAACTCAGTATAATTAGCTGCATTAAGCGTGGACTTTGAAAACTTAAATCAACTCGATACTAACCAAAATCATAGAAAGTGGGAAAATTATAGTTTTGATTCAAACCAATCCAGTAGACCAGTTGGATCAAAATCTGAATAAATTTTCTGAAATAGTCGCTAATTTAGTGGGCCTTTGAAAATATTTTTTTCGATGGTACAATTTCCACTTCCATTAGTCAAATCATTACTTTTCAGCAGCACTTTCCATAGCATTTTAAAACGCCAATCTACCATTTTTGAAGCTTTCGGTAGATTAAGTTAAATCTGAAATAGTTCTATACGTATATCCGCAATTGCACCAGTAAAAATCAAAAATCAGCCTGATGTATGGAAAATATTAACATTACTAATACTTTTTCCAATGGCTACCAGAATGTCATCGGCCTGCCTCGCCTTGGCGGGCCTGCCTGCCTGCCAGTTGAGCAAAGAAAATTAGGTTGGTGGCATAATTGCAGATAATTATATTATTGAATATAATTTAAGATCAACAGCTATAAAAACAGCTTTAATCGTTGGTCTGTGGTTATGGAAATGAATTCCATCGAATTCATTTCCATAAAAAATTACCCAGCGTTATAGTAAAATCTTTCGTGAACGATTTGTCCATTTTCCCATGTCTGTGTTGCAACTTGCTCCATAGACACGCGGCTAGCTCCTTTAAAAGTTATGTCCATCCAAACCTCTATAAGCACTTTCCCACTGGTGCTATCTTCAGCGATTGCCTTTATTTCCATACCATGAAAAGTTTCAACACTGTTAAGAAATTCTTCTTCTGCTGCTCTGCAGGCATCCTTTCCCTCTCTTTTACCTTTAGGCTCTTCCATTACCACATTTTC
This sequence comes from Algoriphagus sp., assembly GCA_041688245.1. Taxonomy (GTDB): domain Bacteria; phylum Bacteroidota; class Bacteroidia; order Cytophagales; family Cyclobacteriaceae; genus Algoriphagus. The sequence continues at coordinate 190 of JBDNIP010000377.1, read as the reverse complement.
GGCATAATAAGTCTCAAAAGCTTGCATTAATTGCCCTTGACCCACTTGGTTATAAATGTCCTTTGCTCTTTCTAAATTTGTCATGATAATTTGTTTACTAGTTAAAAATTTTATTTTTACTAATTTAATTAGTAAATTTTAATTAAGCAGTCACATAGATTAATAAATGGGAATAGTCACGAATTATTCT
>JBDNIP010000376.1:0-6904 GCA_041688245.1 Algoriphagus sp. | reverse complement strand
TTCCTAAAATAACTCCCGGACCTGATAATCTAAACGACGACAAATATCCTGCGCGATATCTTTATCCAGAATCCGAGCAAGCAGTAAATAAGACGAACTACACCGAAGCTGCCAGCCGTATGGGTGGCGACAATATCAATAGTAAAGTCTGGTGGGAGAAATAATTGAATATGATTATCCGAAATTATGCCACTAACCTAATTTTCTTTGGTCAACTGGCAGGCAGGCCCGTCACAGGGATGTAGTCCTATGACCGGTGACCGGAGTACCAGTAATGCTTTGTTTACCATATAGTAAGCTGCTTTTGATTTTTACTGGCGCAATTGAGGATATACATATAATTGAAACTAAAAAAGGAGCGGATTATCGCTCCTTTTTTGATTAACCATAGCTGTTGATTTAATAAGTAACATTAATGACTTAAATTTTTTTCCCAATTCCAGCTATCCCGCATAGAATCTTCCAAGCTTTTTGAAGGGATCCATCCCAAAACGGAATTGATCTTTTTAGTATCTGCCCATATTTTCACCACGTCACCTACTCGTCTTGGACCGATTTCATAATTTAATTTTAAGTCATTGACTTTTTCAAAAGTTCGGATTACTTCCAATACCGTATTTCCATTTCCTGTCCCGACGTTGAATACATCGTAAAAGTCGACTGGCTTATCATTCAAATAGCTAAACGCCTTCACATGAGCATTTGCTAAATCCATCACATGAATGAAATCCCGAACACAAGAGCCATCCATCGTATCATAATCGTCTCCAAAAATGGTTAGTTTCTCACGAATTCCTGCGGCAGTCTGGGTTATAAATGGAACGAGATTATTTGGCTTACCAATTGGTAATTCACCGATTTTCCCACTTGGATGTGCTCCTACTGGATTAAAGTATCGAAGAGCAATCACTCGGATACCAGCTTTGCTTTTTACATAATCCACGAGAATGTCCTCACAGATTTTTTTGGTATTTCCATACGGGCTTTCAGCATCTTTGCGAGGAGTAGCTTCAGTCACAGGAAGTACATCAGGCTGTCCATACACGGTACAAGAGGAGGAGAAAACTAGATCTATGATCTTATTTTCAGCCATAAAGGCCAATAAAGTGACGAGCGAGCCAACATTGTTTTGATAGTATTTCAATGGAAGCTCAGTACTCTCTCCCACCGCTTTAAAAGCTGCAAAATGAATCACACCAGCTAGTTGATGTGCCTTGACGATTTGATCTAAAATCGATCTGTCGTTGCAATCACCTTGATAAAAAGTCAATGATTTGCCTGTGATTTCTTTCAATCGTTCTAAAACTTGCCCATTAGAATTTGAAAGATCATCTAATATGATCGGCTCTATGCCTGCCTTAAGTAATTCCACAGCAGTATGCGAACCGATGTAGCCTGCACCACCTGTAATTAAAATCTTCTTCATTTTACCTTAAAAATTTGTTAGGCAAAACTATCTAAAACCCTCAAAATGCCTAGGCATATTTAGATAAATATGATTATTTGGAATGATGTCAGTAATCTAATTTTCTTTGCTCAACTGGCAGGAGGACTCGCCACGGCGAGGCAGGCTGATGATGACTGATCGAAGTGGCCTCATCCCTAGTCCCCGACGGCTATCGAGATTAGCAAATTCGATATTGCTTTTATCCTTTACTGATGCAATTTCAGCTGTTCATAGTGCGAATAGCTATTTAATTAAGGTGAATGAACCTACATTTTCACCGGATTTAATCCCATCTGCTATAGTATACTTATAGCTTAAAATAAAAGAATACACTCCCTGTGGCATTTCTCTGCCCTGAGATTCTCCATCCCAGCCTTCAGTTCCTGAGTGTATCAATTGGCCCCAGCGATCGTAAATTATCAATTTATAGGTAATCGGACAACTCGAAATCGGAGCATAAGGCCCTTGACTTGGAACATAACCTGTCGGCATTCGCACCTGAGGAACAGCCTCAGAAACCGTCCCTTTGCCGAGCACCACGCATCCATTTACATCTTGGACGCTTACTTCATAGTCACCAGAAGACAGCCCTGTGGTCAAATCATTGATACTGCCATCCATAATCCATACATAGGAATAGGGCGGAGTGCCTCCACGTGGGATTACCCGAAGTGCGCCACTCGGATCTGCAGGACAGCCAGGGCTTTCTTCTTCAAAGATCAAGCTCAATTTCTCTGGACCTTCTACCGCTGCTTCCACGGTGACCACACAGCCTTTTGAATCTAGGATATCAAAGCTATACTGATCAGGACTAAGATTCAGAATGCTCAACCGATTCCCAGTCAGCAACGATTGGTAATCTAAAACTTGATACGGTGGCGTTCCTCCACTCAGGTCTATTGAAACTTCTCCATCTGATGCTCCAAAACAAGTTTCAAAAGTGATCGAGGCGATACCGGCGATTAATGGTGCTGGGTCACTTACCGTAATGCTAAGATTTTGAACCGCACATCCAGCTAGGTCAGTAAGTTCCACCTGATAAGATCCAGCTGCCAATCCAGCTGCAGTCTTTGAATTCAAGTTGGGATCATGAGCCCACTTGTATTCAAAATTTCCCGAGCCACCAACCGGCTTCAACTGAATAATTCCATCTGCGTCGCCAGTACATGAAGGCAAGATTAGCTCATCGATTTCCAAAAACAAGGGTAAAAAATCACCTACCTCCAAAGTCTCGGAAACCCCGTAGCAAAGTGGGTTTGAGTCACTGCGCTCTTCATAATAAATACTTCGATTGGTTGCTGAATTGTCCCAAAGTACAGAAACTATCGTGGTATTTTGACCGGAAATCAATTGACCTCCTACTATTGTCCAATCGTAAATTTTACCTGGAGAAGGGAATGGAATTTCATAGGTCAAAGAATCCGTTTGAGTGCCACAGATTCCCTCCTGACCTTTTGGTTTGGCAGGAAGTATTGAGTCGGTGATTTCTATTTCTAATACTTGTACTTCGCCTTGACAGCCATTTGCGGCTACAGGAGTCGCTTTGATCGATGCGGTAGGATTTATCTCGTCCCATTTGACAGTGACGGTGGAATCTGTCTGAGCAAGTATTTGGCCGCCAGCTACTTCCCAAAGTGCTGTTTTGAAATTGATTCGATCAGTCAGCGAATAGGTGAATTCATCACTTCCGGGACAAACCGAGGTTGGGCCTAGAAGTTTGGCAGCCACTTCTTTCACCTCCACTTCAAAGGTGAACTTCTCCTCACTGTCGCATCGATCTTCGCCGGTTGAGGCAATGACAGTAATTTTGAATTTACCGTCTTTAACAAATTTATAAGCTACTTCCTGACCAATAACTTCAGGAGATTGATCTCCAAAATTCCAAGTGAATTTGATAAACTTCGGATTATCAGGTATAATTTTCCAAGTAGCTTCTTGATTCAAACAAGCGATCTTCTCCCCTTCCACTTTGAAATCATAGGTGGTTTCGGTCTCATATTGAATGCTTTCAAGGTTCGTTCCTATCGAAAAGGCGTAAGACTCAATCGATCCCGAGCCATAGGCATAGCCGATAAAACCTGAAGGATTACTGATAGAATTGACTCCTTTATTAATAATGACTCGAGCAAATTCGAAAGCTGAACCGGGAATAGCTGCAAATTCAAACCCTAGTTGCTTTCCATTCACCAAGGTTTGATTTCCCGTACCCTGTGGGACAATGATCGCTAAATAATGAACGATATTTTGATTAAAATCTCCGATCAGCTTTCCTGCAGAAAAGATCAAGGATTTTAGCAGTTGATTAGTTGGGCTGAGGGTAAAGAGGGCGGGATCTCCCAATGGTGCAATTCCAAGCTCATTACAACCAGCACTTTTTGCGATGACTGCCACCGTGGATGGCTTGCTGGTTTCGATCAGTCCGATTTCATTTTTCCCAAAATCCAGCTTCAAAAATTTACCTGCATTCAAGGTGCCGACTACTGCGCCATTGGATCTCACCACCGTAGCATTTTGCAAAGCTAAGACTTTGACAATTTCCCCAGAAGATCTTCCTTCCAATGGAATGTGAATAAATGACTTACCCCAAGTCTCTGTAGGATAAGCTTGTTGGAACATGTGATCTCCACTTGTACCACAAGTTCCGGCACTGGTCGTTTTATTTCCCCCAAATACCGCAATCAGTTTACAATCGTTAGGATCATCATTCACGACACGAACGCGAGAACCAGTCAAATCGCCTTTCGCTTTGATTTGATAGCTTTCGCCGGCATTCAAAGTGATATTTATAGGAGCACCGGCAGGAACGGTGTTTACTGTATTTGCCGAAGTAATAATTTCAATCTCCGTATTATTTACTATGGCCATGACTAGCAGTGTACTCTCAAAGTTCTGATTACTCCCTACTTCCTGTCCAGGCCCAAAGACATCAGCGTGAGCGGTAACAAAATAGTCCTTACCCAGAGCGGTAACCGGTAAAACAACTGTACCATCAGAACTGTATTGCCGACCATTGACTGCATGAACCACCAGATCTCCCGAGGAGGTAATCCGCAATGCTTTGAAACTTACAAGTCCCGATTCCCGATGAATTAATCCTTCATCATTTCCATCAAACTCTCGGACTAGCTGCTGACCGGCTTCGAGTGAAAAGGGAATGGATTGCTTTGGGGTGGAAATAATGCCTGCAGCTTTTTCGTTTGCGGTGATAATGATAATGGTCTTATCAGGCTGGGTAGTTCGCCTGTTATTATCCATGTAACCGACATAAAATTCTCTTCCTAAAGTGCTTTGGGCAATGACTGTATGACAGTTCAGCAGAACGGTAAAAAAAAATAATAATCTTAAAGTCGGCATGTTTACCCTCATCTCCCCAATCACCTCTTGCTTTTATCTAATCAATGTAACTGTTCCCCGCTTTTCGACTACTTCAATTTTATTTTCCAGAGGAAATCTATAAATCATCAGGAAAGAATAAGTGCCTGTTGGTGACTCTTTGCCTGAAGTCAGACCATCCCATCCCGCTCTGCCTGTATGGATCAACTGTCCCCAACGATTGTAGATGAACAACTCGTAATCGATCTCACAGTTTGAAACACCCTCAAAAAGATCATTATTAGAATCTGGATTAAAACCGGTTGGCATTCTCACTTTAGGTGCCTCCTCTAGCATGACTCCAGTTCCCAAGCTTACACATCCGCGACCATCTAGCACAGCGATATTGTAGTTTCCTTTGGCTAATCCCAGCAACTCGTTGCTGGTTTCGGTTTGATTTTCCCAGGTATATATATATGGAGCGATTCCACCCGTCGGAAATGCAAAAAGTTCGCCATTGGTACCACCCGGACAGGCTGGCTTTTGCAACCTCACTTCGACTAATAAAGCTATAGGTGATACAATTTCAAATTCCAGTGGCACCAAGCAATCGTTGGAATCGATTACCTCCCAAGTATATTTTCCCTGAGGCATATCATCCAACAAAAGCTGCCCGTCAAATGAGTTTGTTCCATTGAATTCAATTGAGTAAGGTGGAACTCCTCCTATCATCTGAATATTAACCGAACCATCTGCTTTTCCGAAACAGGATGTTTCTTCAGAACTTACTGCCAATACTGCTAATTGAGTCGGCTCAATGATCTCCAGATCGGCTATTATTTTGACACAACCTCGTTGATCTTTTACCTCAACAGCATAACTACCAGCTTTTAATCCAGTAGCACGCTGGCCAATGAGCTGCCCATCATGAGACCATAAGATCTGATATGGCGCTACTCCACCAGTGATATTAAGCTCAATTTCTCCCGTAGCTAAACCCGTACATTTTACCGGAAGTAAATTAGTAACCTGTACATCAAATGCTCCTGCAACATCTATCGCGAGATTTTCTGAAAGCCCTTCACACAGCTGATCCACGAGGCTAAAGACTCGGTAGCTAAGAGACCCGATGATTCCGGGCTGATCCCAAATAACTTCAACTATTCCCTCATCTCCTCCTGAGCTAATTATTCCTCCCAAGATCACCCATTCGTACCTTCTACCAGTTGAAGGATTCGGAGCCTTATAGAAATACGATACGGTAGGATCAAAGCAAACCTGAATCTCGCCAGTTGGGAGTTCGGCCTCGATTCTCCGATTAATAACTATATTTAATTCAATCGGTACATTGAGGCATCCATTCTCAGTATACAAAATAGCAGCAACTTTCGCCTTTGGATTAGCCGGCCCCCAATTAACCACTATAGAATCTCCATAATTTTGGATGATCAAGCCTCCTTCTACCTCATAGGAAACTGAATCGACATTCACCCTGTCCTTTAGCTTATAAACCATCTCCTCCACATCAGGACAAGCAGAGGTCTGCCCAACCAACTCGGCAGTGACTCCCAAAACAGTGACATCAAGTATCACCTCTTCCTGCTGATCGCAAGTATCCGGACTCAAGGATGCAGAGACTGTCACCTTAAAATCTCCCGATTCGGTATACCTGTGAGTAACATCCTTTCCTATTACAGGATCAGTACCATCACCAAAATCCCAAATAAAATAGGTGAAGTCAGGATTATCTGGATTTATGGTCCATTTTCCTTCTTGATTGAGGCAGGCGATATTGTCCCCAGCTACAGCAAAATCATATTTGGCTGCAGTCTCAAAATTCAAATTATCCAAAGCTGCACCCACCGCAAAACCATAGGACTCCAAAAAGCCAAAACCGTAAACATATGCTGTAAAACCTTCCCGATTTGAAAGTTGGTGAACACCCTGAGAAATGCTGAGTCGAGCATAGGAATAACCAGTATCCCCAGGGACTGAATTAAAATTTATCCCTTGATTCAATCCATCTAATAGCGTAAGGCTCTCTGTTCCTGACTTCACTACTATATTGACATAGTGAGCGACAATAGATTCAAGATTTAAGGCATTGAATCGAATATCTTTCAAAAGCTGCTCCACCGGACTATA
>JBDNIP010000375.1:0-3124 GCA_041688245.1 Algoriphagus sp. | reverse complement strand
CCTTGAAGCGACACATGACCAATATGATATCCACTTGGCACCCCAATAACTACAGGATCCCCAGTATTTAGGAGAAGAAAATCTACATTTCGGTAATATTCTTTTCTTCCACCCTTGAATTTGACTTCTACGATATCAAAATTATCTATCTCAGGAATTCCCATATGGCTAAGCCAGTCAAAGGAGTTCATTTTATTACAATCACTAGTCCCACATGTACCATTACTTTGGCAGCCTCCAGTTCCTCCTGAGGAAGTGGAGCACGTACTACATCCAGCCATATATATATATTTATTCACAGGGTTTATCCTGATCTATTTTAAGTTTAATTATTCATTTAAATTAAGTATATCCTTGCCGATATCACTTCTGAAGTATGCTTTGTTCCATGAAATTTGATTCACAGTAGCATATGCGTTTGCAAGCGCTGATGAAAGATCCGGACCTCGCCCGGTAATTGCCATCACACGACCACCTTGATTGATCAGGTGACCTTGCTCGTTCCTCCCAGTTCCTGAATGAAAGACTATACTTTTCAACCCTAAATCTGGAATTGATATTTTAAATCCTTTTTCATAGGAACCAGGATAACCTCCACTTACCATCATCACAGTAGCTGAGTATTCGGTGGATACGCTCAGTTGATATTCTTTCAAATTACCTACTCCAATACCATGTAATAAATGTAGAAAATCACTTGAAATCCGTGGTAAAACAGCCTCCGTTTCAGGATCTCCCATTCGTACATTATATTCGATGACCTTTGGCTCACCATCACTATTCATCAAACCTATGAAAAGAAAACCCTTGTAAGGAATCCCCTCTTTTCGCAATCCACTAATCGTCGGTTTGACTACTTTTTCTTCCACCTCTTTCATAAAGGCCTTATCTGCAAAAGCTACTGGGCTGACTGCACCCATACCCCCAGTGTTGAGGCCCGTATCTCCATCGCCAATTCGTTTGTAATCCTTAGCTTCGGGCAGAATTTTATAACTCTCACCATCGGTGGCTACAAAAACAGATAGCTCGATTCCAGTCAAAAACTCTTCAATCACCACCTTTGATGAAGCCTCTCCGAATTTCTGATCGATAAGCATTTCTCTTAAAGAGGCCTTAGCTTCCTCAATGGTTGTGCAAATCAAAACACCCTTTCCTGCGGCTAGCCCATCTGCTTTTAATACGACCGGCAGCTTTTGTTTTTCTAGAAAAGCGACTCCTTTCTCAAGTTCTGAGGCGGTAAAGGTTTCATAAGCGGCTGTAGGAATTTCATTTCTAAGCATAAAGCGCTTAGAGAAATCCTTACTTCCCTCGAGTCTAGCGCCCATTTCGGATGGACCTACTACGGGAATTTTTGAAGTCCCTGACTGAGCTTGAAGAAAATCGACGATTCCTTTCACTAATGGCTCCTCAGGGCCTATGACAACTAAATGGATATCTTTTTCTAAAATAAATGATCTGATTGCTGGGAAATCTGTGATTCCAAGAGGAACGTTAGTAGCTATGGCTGCTGTCCCCGGATTACCGGGGGCTACATACAGATTTGTACAATCGACACTTTGGACGATCTTCCAAGCAAAAGCATGTTCTCTGCCACCACTTCCCAATAAGAGTATATTCATTGACTAGGTTCTATTTTAATTGGCATGGTGAGAAATGAATTTGATACGGTAAACCCGTAATTCATCTTCTGCGAAATCCTCATCTTCTAATTCTTCTAACGCCATCTTAATATTATCGGTACTTGCACTCATGAAATAATCATATAGGACATCTTCTCGTTGATCATCCATGATATTTTCGATGTAGTAATCAATATTTAACTTAGTTCCACTGTAAATAATCTGCTCAATTTCCTGAAGTAACACGCTTAAAGTTAGTGATAAATTTTCTGCAATTTCATCCAAGTCGGTTTTTCGGTCGATCTGTTGAATTATAGATATTTTGACTTTCGATCGTGTACCGGAAGATTTTACGACTACATCAGATGCAGTTTCAATTTCATTTTGCTCAACGTAAGTTTCTATTAATTTAAGAAATGGACCACCGAATTTAGCGACTTTCCCCATACCCACGCCATTGATTTGTGAGAGTTCCTCTTTCGTGGTAGGATACACTGTCGCCATCTCTTCCAGTGATGGATCTTGGAAAATCACATAAGGTGGTAAGCCTTTGGATCGAGCAACTTTTTTTCGTTCAGCTTTGAGCAGTTCAAATAGTTTCTCATCATAGGCAATTCCTGAATTTATTATTATTTCAGCTTGCTCCGTCTCTACCTCAGCGGCAAAGTCATGATCCTTATATAAATCAATCTCAAATGGATTCGCTAGATATTCCTTGCCTTTTGGCGTTAGTTTCAGCACGCCATAATTTTCAATATCTTTTTCTAATAGATCCTTAATCATAGCTTGGCGAATTATACCAATCCAAGATTTAGTAGTCTGATCAGAACCTGTACCAAAGATTGGCAGTTTATCATGTTGATAACTTTCAACGTAATCTGTTTTTTCACCTGTCAACACACTTACCAAGTGATCAAGTCTAAATCGCTCATTGGTTTGTTTGGCGGCTTCCAATGTTTTATGGACAAGTTCTAGCCCTTTAAATACCTCCCGGTCCCGCTTGCAATTATCACAGAAACCGCAATCCTCATCCATCGTTTCGCCAAAGTAATTCAAGATGAATTTTCGCCGACAAACTCCTGTCTCAGCAAAAGCTGCCATCTCTTGCAGGAGGACTCTTGCATTTTCCCGCTCTGTGACAGCTTTATCTTTATTGAATTTGTCCAGCTTCACGATGTCCTCATACCTGTAGAACATCAGACAATGACCTTCTAGGCCATCTCTACCAGCTCTACCAGTCTCCTGATAGTATCCTTCCAAGGATTTCGGCACATCATAATGGATTACGAATCGAACATCGGGTTTATCAATACCCATTCCAAAAGCGATAGTTGCTACAATTACATCTAATTCTTCATTGAGGAAATCGTCTTGATTTTTTATACGGACTGAAGAGTCTAATCCTGCGTGATATGGGGCTGCATTAATCTGATTAACTTGAAGTAAGGAAGCAATTTCTTCTACCTTCTTTCTACTTAGGCAGTAGATAATTCCTGATTTACCCT
>JBDNIP010000374.1:0-9128 GCA_041688245.1 Algoriphagus sp. | reverse complement strand
AGTTTTCCAAAATTGGCACCACTGGGTTTGTTGTGACCACACCGTTGATGGCCGAAAGCTGCTTCAGTAACGCAGAAGAGGAAACAATGAATTTCATATCTAAGGCTTTTTTAATTGTAACTTTTGAATGTGGTAAATTTATAAATAAAATCTTATTAGAACCGCTGTTAACTTGAATTTGCTTAAACGATTTTACAATCTGTAAAATTTTCTCTTGTGGAAGTAACTCTACGAGCAAAAAATATACTACTTGTCCGGCTCCGATCTATCAGATTCGACTTCCATAAGCTTTCTTACGAATCGCCCAGACCACGCATCCTATTCCCAAAAAGACAAATACAGGCAAGGCTACATTGATCAATTGCCAGAAGGTTTTTTCTTCTGACACTTTGACCTTATTCAAAGGTCTGATTTTTATGATTCGAGTTCGTGAAGCAATTATTCCTTCCGGCTCTGCTAGATAGTTTACCAGATTGCTGAGCAAGACCCTGTTTGCAAAAGTGGTTTGGCTGAGTTGATCCTCGCCGAGCGTCAGCGGAGATCCATCCTGAAAGCTCAACTGACTTTGAAACAGCTCTCCGTCACCAAAAACCACCACTTTACCTTGACCACTTTCTTTAAATTCAGCCTTGTTAAACTCTTCTGGAGCAAATCGATTCTTGAATACTGAAGTGAACTCCCCCTCCAGAAGATATCCTAAGGGAAGATTTTTCAAATCGAAGACTTTTGGATCTGGCTCAATCGCAATCTCATCAAGCGAAATTTGTAGTGGCGCAGGAAGAATTCTGGAATAATCAGAGGTAAATACCAAAGGAGTTTTAATCACTCCTTCTGCCTTCACCGTATCGATGCTGCTCGCGAATCTAAAATCCAATACATCCAAGCCTTTGGTAATCGGGTGGTTTTGCATGATTGCAGCTTGAAAATAGTAGAGCCAGGGCATCGGTCGCATTTGCTCCTGATTGCCAAAGTTCCCGGCCATCGTAGGAATCAATCCGAAATTAAAATCTTGAATCAGATTGTTATTAACCCGAACACCGTAGCGAAAAAGCAGATTTTCGAGCCCTGTTTCAAAAGGCATAGCCACTGTGACGCCACCGTACAAAGCAGCCTCTTCCACGTCTACTCCGTTCAATAAAACAATAAGATTACCTCCACCGAGGACATACTGATCCAAAAGATAAATTTCGCGATCAGCGAATTGTTCTTTGGGAGATTGAATGAAAATAGTCTCAAAAGTCGCCAGATCAGCAGTTTTCTTCGCTTGTTCCAATGGTACTTTGAAGATCTCAAACTCCCCATCTAATGCTTCTACGATTCCAAATCCATCATCACGCGCATTTTCTCCATGGCCGATCAGCATCGCAATGGTAGATGAGGTCGGAGCGATCAATTTCTGAATTGCTTTGCTAAGTTCAAACTCCAGATTCTCGATAGACTGATTCAGGATTTGCTCCGATGACATACCTCGCTCTCCTTTGAGTACCAAAGCGCCAGTCTCAAATTCAGAATCGCTGACTAAAAACCCCGGGAAAATAAGCTGAGCTTGCTGACCGGAATTTTGATCTACAAATAAATTAGTCGGATTGATTCCATAATTTACCAAGCTCAGAATGAATTCTTCTTGCTCCTCTTGATCCACTTTTAATGGGTCGAAGTAGGAGTAGGAAATTGGCTCCGAACTATACGCATTGAAGGTTCGCACAGTCTCTTCGATGGATTTCTGAAGCCTTCGCATTCCCCCCGGAAGATTTTCACCCACGAGAAGAATATCCACATGCAGTGGCTCTTTGATTTGGGATAGGACTTTTTCTGTGCCAGGATGAATTGAAAAACGTTTTTCTTCTGTAAGATCAATTCGAAAACGGACAAGCTGCGCGAGCAGTACAAAACCCAGAATTCCTCCAAAAAGGAGTAACCACGGCTTGGCGATATGTAAAAATGATCTTTTCATTTACTTCGCAAAATGATTATTGTTCCCCCTAGAAACAGCCAAATCATACCAACTAGAAAGAAGATATCTCTAGAATCAATCACGCCTCTACTCAAACTGATGTAATGATAACTCAAGCTCAACTCTTCCAGCCAATAGGCAACGTTGCCCGCTTGAAGGTCCGCTGCTGCTGAAAATCCAAAGTAGAGTACAAAGCATAAAAACACTCCGAGTACAAAAGCTAATACTTGCTGAGAAGTCAAGGCACTGGAAAAGATTCCAACTGCTGCGAAAACTGCTCCGATCATAATCAAACCAATCCAGCTCCCAAAGAAGCCTGCATGATCCAGATTTCCCACCGGATCTCCTAATTGAACTATACTGAAATAATAGATAAGCGTGGGCAAAATTGCCGCAAACACCAATACCAACAAGGCAAGATATTTTGCCAAAACGATCTGGAAAATTGAAAGTGGTGAAGTCCGAAGCAGCTCCCAAGTGCCAGTTTTGCGCTCCTCAGCTAGAATCCGCATGGAAAGCGCAGGAATCAAAAACGTAAATACGTAAGGTGTGTAGCTAAAGAGGACTTCCAAATCGGCAAAGCCGTAGGCAAGCACACTACTCTCCGGAAAAACCCAGACGATCAATCCCAGAGCAACAAGAAACAGCGCCAAAACCAGATAGCCCAAAAGGCTTCCAAAAAACGCGTTGATTTCTTTCCAGAATAGACTTTTCATCGCGTGATTTCCCGGAAGATCTGTTCTAAATTTTTCTTGCTTTGATTCAAACTGATCAGATTTAATTTTCGCTGCTGAATCAATTGCATGATTTCCTTGCGTGCTTCTCCAGCATTGGAAGCAGAAATGATGACTTCTGATTTTCCCTTGATTCCAAATTTGACCAAGTCAAACTGAGTGAACCATTGCAGATCCAGCTCCTCCTCAGTTTCTAAGATCAATTGAATTTCAGAAGCGGAAGACTTAAGATTTTCCAGCGAGTCTGCTACCAAAATTTTACCCTTATTAATAATGACGACATCATCACAGATGGCCTCGACCTCCTGCATGATGTGGGTTGAAAGAATCAAGGTTTTATGAGTGGCAACTTCTTTGATAAGTGCTCTGATTTCGACCAATTGATTCGGATCAAGTCCAGTAGTAGGTTCATCCAAAATGATGACTTGTGGATCATGAATCAAGGCTCTTGCGAGACCTATCCGCTGTCGATATCCTTTGGATAGCTGTGAGATTTTTTTGTGCTGCTCTGGTTCCAGTCCGGTTTTCTGGAGCATTTCGAGTACTCGTTGACTTAGTTTATTTCCTGACAGTCCATAGATTCCTCCCGAAAACTCTAGAAATTCCCTGACATACATATCCACATAGAGCGGGTTGTGCTCTGGCAGGTAACCGATAAGGGGACTGACTTGCTTCGGCGCAGTCAAGGCATTTTTACCCAAAATTGAAACAGCTCCTCCATCCGGAGCTAAATAGCCACAGATGATTTTCATTGTGGTAGATTTCCCAGCCCCGTTTGGTCCCAAAAATCCCAGAATCCGCCCTGACGTAACCGAAAAAGACAGTCCATCGAGTACTTTTTGAGAACCGTAAATTTTTGTGAGCTGGCTTACTTCTAAAGACATTGGAATTTTTTAGTCAATCAAAAGTAATGAAAAATGTTTTCCTTTAGTTTAGACGCAATTGGCATCGAGCTTAGAAAAACAAATTAATCCCAGCTGAGGAGCAGTTTTTTAACCTATCCCTGAAAACTGTAAGACTTATTTTCCTTGACTCAGGTTCTTCAGCAACAGATCGATATCGGTAATCCCCACATATTCCGCTACCAGTTCCTTATCAGCATTGTAACAGTAAATGGAGGGGACACTTTTGATTTGATAGAAACTGGCAACTTTCATATCTGCATCAAGCAAAAAATGAACGTAGCCTTTATCGTCGATTCCCAAATCGCTCACAAAGCCAATCATTTCCTCTACCGGCTGCACTGTCGTGAGCATGATATTGTAGTCTTTAAATTCACTTATTCTTTTGGAAAGGGCCCCAAGTTCGTCCTGACATAAATGACAAGTTGAGCTGAAGTATACAAAGAGCGTAGGTTTGTCGCCTGCCAAAGTATGAATGGAATTAGCTTGACCTTTTATGTCATTCAAAGTAAAATCCGGAAGCGTACTTGGCGCCGTAAGAACTGCCGTTTCTTCCAAAGGCTTATTCTGAGAAGAAAGGCTCACGTATGCAGTGGCGCCGAACAGTACTGAAACAAGAATAATGATATGAATTTTTTTCATTAGGCTAAATTAATATTTACATTTAAATAAAACAATCTGTACATCTGCAATTATGACAACAGTCGTATTTTCTTCCTTTTTTTGAGCCGGGCGGGCAGGCAGAAGGTCGAAACGCCCAACTATCGATTTTGCGAAAATTATATTTTGGTTGCTTCTGACTTCTGGTGACATAGCGGATAACAAGATAAACCAATTGTCAGACCTCCGGTGAGGCATATTTCTATCTATTTTATTCACTTTGAAATTACAACTCATTTTCTTTCTGAAAGTTGTTTCTGAGAAATTTTAGCCAAAATTTCATCAGGGTAGCCCATATCCCTCAGCACCAAAGCCGCATTAGTAGTATCCAGTAATCCTGTTCTCAATTTATAATCATAACAATACCTTTCATTGATATCTTTTCCTGTAAAATAAAAAAACAAGAAGTCAGAAAGTTGATCTGCCAACTCCAAGTCATGTGTGGTTACGATTACCAAGGTTGTACCAGTGGCCAAATGATTCAAAATCACTGAGGATAAGGTCAATCGTTCCTTTGCGTTTGTTCCTTTGAAAATTTCATCTATCAAAAGCAATTCGAAACCTTGATCAGCTCTTGAATAAAGCATCGCTTTCAAAGACTCTGCTTCACTAAAAAAATAACTCTTTTCGCTCGCGAGCTCGTCAAAATTCTGAATAGAGGACAATAACTTGGTCTTGGGAAGTGTCAATTCAGACGCGTATACACAGTTGATCGTTTGTGCCAGTACACAATTCAAACCTACACATCGTAGAAAGGTACTTTTCCCTGACATATTTGCGCCAGTGATCAACACTCCATTTCTATCAATACAAAAAGTATTTGAGATGGCGGCTGAAAGTAGCGGATGGCGCAACTCCTTTGCTTCTAGAATTAGCGATTCGCTTTCCTTGGGTACAGTGATCGTTTGATCAGATCGCCTCAAGTTTAAAATAGAAAGCGCAAAATCCAGATAGGCAGTGGCCTCAAAATTTGCTTCAATACGTTTGTTTTCTTTTTCAATTTGCTTTACCAAAGAAAAGTAGAGTAGTATTTCTATCAAGAATGCAGCTTTTAACAACTCCGTGAAATATTCCAAAAACTCAGCCATCTCACCAAGCCCTCTAATTCTAGTTTTAAACAAAGATGTTTTGAAAATCAAAGAATTTATTCCGGTGACTTCTGGCGATTTAATTAAAGAAAAATTTTGCTTATTCGCCTCCCGCAAAATGGCCTTTGCAACCGATAGCATTTCTCCAAGTTGACCAAAAGAGGCCGAATCAAGCATAACATTTAACTTACCCCAATAATGGATCATGAAATTACATGTGACTATTACCATCAAGGGGATGATCAACCAACTGAAAAAAAATGCTAATGGTATGCCTACAATAGCCGCCGCAAAAAGAATGTAAAATCCAAAAACGAAAGCTGGGGGATTGGGAAAACCTTTCTGAAAAACATTACACAAAAAATACGAGTCATTCTTGGCCAGACCGAGGAGCTTTGCGGTTAGGAAGGCTTCGAAGTTGGGATTTTGTTGAATTGATTGAATGGTAGTTTCCAAATCAAGATCCAAAACTGGCCCGCCATGAACGAGTTTTAATGACTTGTATAAGAATTGCTGACCATATTTGGTCTGTGTCTTGTCTATTTTCAAGAAAACCTCATCCATATCTAAGTCATTCCAAACCTTTGCAGGGATATCCTGAAAAAAATCTTCTTTGACAGACTGCCGGTAATACTTCCCGACTCTTTCAAAATTCAACTCTAGAATACTTTTCATTTCACATCAAGTCAGTAAAAGCTAATTTTTCAACTTATTTTTACTAAGGTAAAAACTTAGTATTTAAAATTGAGGTAAAATGAAAAGCTGATCTACACTAGCTAAAAATGGTTTTGGGTATTCTTTAATCTACTCAAACCGGGCTGAATCCTTCGATTAAATGATTGTTCAAAAGAGAAAGATTGACCTTTTCCATTCACACTGCTTTGTATCCCTTTGCAAAACCTTGGTATCCTTCACGGTTAATAAACATTCCCAAAGTTCTACTTCTTTTCCTAAAATGCATCAAGTAGCCCGGCCTTTGAAGAGCTGTAATTGTTGATTACAGATTAGAAGGGTCAAAAAAAATTTCGCTCCTTCGGTAAAGGTGCTATTTTTAAAATATTGGCGTCCTTTCCAGCTGGTTAACTTCGCGATAAATCAATAGCCCCAAGTACGAAGACTTCAACCAGATACACCAGTCCAAGTCTGAATACTTGAACCCATTTAAAACCATACCATTTCTTTGTGTCCCTTTGCAAAACCTTGGCGTCCTTCGCGGTTGATAAACAATCCCAAAGTTCTACTTCTTTCCCTAAAATTCATCGAGTAGCCCGGCCCTTCCAAAGCTGTAATTGTTAACTACAAATTAGTAGGGTCAAAAAAATTTCACTCCTACGGCAAAGGCGCTATTTTCAAAATATTGGCGTCCTTTCCAGCTGATTAACTTCCCGATAAATAAATAGGTCCAAGTCCAAAGACTTGAAGCAGATATATTTAGTTCAAGTCTGAAGACTTGAACTAAATATATCTGCAAAAAAAAGGTCTAATTCTGAGACTTGAACCCATTTAAAACCATACCATTTCTTTGTGTCCCTTTGCAAAACCTTGGCGTCCTTCGCGGTTAATAAACATTTCCAAAGTTCTACTTTTTTCCCTTTGGTCTGAGTGGTCTACATTCTACGTCTGCCACAAAGTAATTGGGATGAGTCTCCAGCGTCTGAAGCATCGTCATGGCGACATCAATTGGTCGCATCATGTTTTCATTGGCATCGACTCCGGGAATATCATCGAAGAAATTGGTCTGAATCGAACCAGGGTAAATAGTCGAAACCTTGATCCCAAAATCTCTCAACTCCATATATAAAGAATGTGAAATTCCCCGCACCGCATGCTTGGTCCCAACATAGCCAGCAAATGGATTGACCCCATTTAGTCCAGCAATAGATGCTACATTCAAAATATGTCCTTCATCGGCAGCTTTCATTCCGGGAATTAATCGCTTGGTGGTGTAGAAAATCCCATGAACATTCGTGTCAAACATAGCTTTCCAATCTTCCGTAGAGAAGGTCTCTGTTGCCCCCGCTACGCCAAATCCAGCATTATTCACGAGAATCCTAATATCTGTCCCCAATTTCTTGGTGGTTTCTTGAAAGGCATCCTCTACCGATTCTTCTTTCGCTACATCACAGGTAAAAAAGTGAAAATCATCATGTTTGAAGTCAGGAGCTGTTCTCCCCCAGCCTGCTACTATGCTTCCCTTATCGATTAAGAGTTTGACTAATTCAAGCCCGATGCCTTTGCTGACTCCTGTGACTACTGCGATTTTGTTAGTGAGTTCCATAAAATTAATTTCTAATAGTTACTCTTAGAAGAGGTTTTTAGCTTGAAATAGTTCTATTAAATTAAGTTTTTGAAGCAATTCAGGATAAATGATGCTTGATTTGATCATTTATCTAAATTTGGAATCGAACAAAGAAACCTCAACTCATGAAAAAATTTATACTCCCGCTGGTACTCATCTGCGGAACAGCCTTTGGGCAATCCACCCTCAGGCCGGCAATAGACAAACAAGCTTCTGAGATCGAATCTAAAGTAATCGACTGGCGACGTGATATTCACCAAAATCCCGAGCTGGGAAATCAGGAAACGCGAACTGCCAGAAAGGTTGCAGATCATCTCCGATCCTTGGGTATTGAAGTGACTGAAGGTGTCGCTTTGACTGGTGTAGTCGGCGTATTAAAAGGAGGAAAGCCTGGCCCCACTATTGCCTTAAGAGCAGATATGGATGCACTTCCAGTGACCGAACGAGTGGATTTGCCTTTTAAATCTACTGTAACTGCAACTTATAACGGACAAGAGACAGGCGTCATGCACGCCTGCGGACATGATACGCACGTAGCTATTTTGATGGGAGTCGCTGAACTCTTAGCTGGAATGAAAGATCAGCTTCAAGGAAATGTGAAATTCATTTTCCAACCTGCGGAGGAAGGCGTTTATGATGTGGACATGGCAGGCGCTCAGCTAATGGTCAAAGAAGGTGTAATGAAAGATGTCGACGCAATCTTTGGGCTGCACATCGGTTCGCAAATGGAAGTAGGCAAAATCGGATATCGATCCGGGCCTGCTTTGGCAGCGGTTGATAATTTGGAAATCACCTTGACAGGAACCCAGGCGCACGGAGCGTCACCTTGGTCTAGTGTGGATCCAATCGTCACCTCTTCACAAATCGTAATGGGCTTGCAAACCATTCTCTCCAGAAATGTCAATATCACCGAGAACCCATCTGTAATTACAATTGGTGCTATTCATGGTGGCATTCGTCATAATATTATTCCGGAGAAAGTGGAAATGATCGGAACTATTCGAACTTTCGGTACCGATCAACAAGATCTGGTTCATAGACGAATCCGAGAAGTGGCAGTCAATATTGCTGAAAGTGCCGGAGCTACCGCGGATGTGAGAATCAAAAAATTATATCCCTCCACAGTAAACAATCCAGCCCTTACGGCAATGATGGCCCCAACTATTTTGGCTGCTGCGGGCGAGGGTAATGTCATCGCTAACCCTCCAATCACCGGAGCGGAGGACTTCTCTTTCTACCAAATCGAAAAGCCAGGATTATTTATCTCCCTTGGGGGGATGAAAAAAGGAGGCGATCCAACCAAAACTCCTTCGCACCATACACCGGATTTCTACATTGACGAAGGTGGATTCGTATTGGGAATGCGAGTGATGAGCTACTTTGTAGTGGATTATATGGGAATGAAGTAATGTAAAATATCAGATGTGGGATGAAAAATTTACCTACAATTAGAATAACAAATGCCCTGATCTATGAGATTGGGACATTTTT
>JBDNIP010000373.1:0-2644 GCA_041688245.1 Algoriphagus sp. | reverse complement strand
AAGCTTTGCAAAAATTTTTAAACTGTTGTTGCCATCTGATATCCTTGTGCTGCACCGCAATAATTCTTTAAAAATGAACACTAATTTATAAAATTTTCAGGGGTAAGCACCTCGTTAACTTCTACCTTTTTGGAACTATATTTGGCACAAATAAGAAATTCACGGATTCTTGAAGCTTAAATTGTTCTAGATTCTTTCAGAACTGCCCATATAACATGATTCAAACAAAACGATTCTGGTATTTTTTCAGTGTACTCCTAGCGCTAGTATTTGTCTCTCCTATAGTTTTTGCGCAGCAAACCAGCGATCTGACTCAGCTCAAAGTCGATGAATTATCCGATGAGCAAATCCAGCAACTAGTCAGTCGTGCTGCTGAAGCGGGACTTTCACCCGAAGAGTTTCTTCAAATGGCGCAACTTCGGGGGATGCCCTCGGCTGAGGTCGCAAAGCTTAAAAATCGAATTGAAGAATCAAATCGATTTGGGACAAATCCCCGATCTTCCAATGCTTCCAAAAGAGAGCCGCGTAAGCAAGTGGACTTTAATACCATCACACAGGGGATTTACGAGCCACAAGAAATAAGCGATACCGAACGAAAGGGTCCTAAAATCTTTGGGGAATCACTTTTTTTCAATGAAAACAGAAGATTGAGCTTTGAGCCAAGTCTAAATCAAGCTACTCCGAAGACTTATATTCTCGGCCCGGGAGATATGATCTATGTCGATATCTATGGACAATCCGAGCAATACTACGAAGCTACGGTCAACCCAGATGGGTTTGTCCTGCTAGATAATATCGGGCCGGTGTCTGTCTCCGGAAAGTCAATAGAAGAGGCTACTGGAATAATCAAGAATAGGGTTTCCAAATATTATACCGGGCTGTCTGGAAGTAATCCGAATACTTTCCTACAAGTAACTCTTGGAAATGTCCGAACGATTAAAGTCAATATTCTTGGTGAGGTGCGGCTTCCCGGAACGTTTACGCTGAGTGCTTTCAGTACCGTATTCAATGCACTTTATGCAGCAGGAGGGCCCAATGAAAAAGGCACATTCCGTGCCATTAGACTTGTTCGTAATAATAAGCTTATTGCTGAAATAGATGTCTATGAGCTGCTGACAAAAGGTTTTGCAGACTTGGATCTACAGCTTAAAGACCAGGATGTGATTATGGTTCCCACATTTCTTGGTCGTGCAAAAGTCAATGGAGAAGTCAAGCGCCCAATCATTTTTGAAATTGCTCCTGATGATACTTTTGAAGACTTACTGAGCTATTCTGGAGGATTTACTGATGAAGCTTTCAAAGATCGAGTAGGGATATCCAGAATTACCGGAAATCAGCGTTCAGTATCTGATGTCTATCAGAATCAATTTGGAATATTTATCCTCAAAGGTGGAGATGAGATCACTGTTCAACGGATTTTGAATCGATATTCCAATCGGGTCCAAATCAAAGGTGCAGTCTATCGAGAAGGGACCTTTGCCTTATCGGAAGGGCTAACGCTATCCCAACTGATCAAAAATGCAGAAGGTCTTCGCGGAGATGCATATACCGAGCAAGTGAGTGTTCTGCGGACCAAAGCAGATCTGAGTACTGAAATGATCCAAGTCAATCTCAAGGCATTGCTTGCTGGTAATGCACCGGATGTTATTTTAGAACGGGAGGATGTGGTTAGAATTGCCAGTATCTATGATGTTCGTAATGAACTATATATTCAGATCTTAGGAGAGGTTAGACGCCCCGGGGTTTATCCCTATTCGAAATCGATGAAGGTGGAGGAGTTGATTATTCTAGCTGGAGGTCTACAGGAATCTGCTAATTCTCGAGATATAGAAATTGCCAGAAGACTTGACGATACTGATTTAGGTACGCTTTCAGATATCATTCCAACTGAAGTCAATCCAAATCTAATTCCCTCAGAATCTTCCAAATCCTTGATGCCTTTTGATCAGGTGATCGTCAGGAAGCGTTCGACGTTCACCATGCAAAAATTAGTCGCGGTAGAGGGACAAGTAAATTCACCGGGCTTATTTGCTATCCAGGCCAGTGGAGAGCGCATCTCGGATCTTGTCAAACGGGCAGGCGGATTGAATCAATTTGCCTATTCGAAAGGGGCATCCTTAATTCGGCGAACCGAATTTTTTAATATAGAATCTGAGGAAATTCGAAGGAAAAGAAATTTGGAAGCCTTGCGAATGAAGCTTGAAGCGGATCCTTCCAACTCAGAGGCTCAGGAAGAATTATTGCAGCGCTTATTTAAAGACCTGCCGACCACCACTGATCCGGTCAACTCGCAACTGGCACAAAACAAAAAAGAATCGCTGGACCAAATTGCGGCAGGAACGCCGGGATTTGAAGTGAATCTAAAACAGACCGAAGCTGTAGCGATTAATCTGGAAACGATCATCAATAATCCTGGCTCTGAAGATGATTTACTATTGGAGGAAGGAGATATATTATCCGTTCCGAAATTGCTTCAAACGGTCAGAATGCGCGGAGACTTGGTCTATCCAACTACACTTCGCCACGAATCAGGGAGAAGCCTAAAACACTACATCAATGGGGCGGGCGGTTTCGACCGAAGAGCCAATCGGAAGCAGACTTATGTAGTTTATGCAAATGGTGCAGTGAAGCGAACCAAAGGTTT
>JBDNIP010000372.1:0-3059 GCA_041688245.1 Algoriphagus sp. | reverse complement strand
TGTCATTACTCTGGTAATGGGCAACGAGGAAAAAATCTTCGTGTTGATGGCTACGAGGTAGACGAAGTTGACGATTCTATTCGTCTATTAATTGCGGATTTTAATCCCCAAAATAACTTGGAAACATTAACTAAAACAAAAGCTGATAGTATTTTTTCACAGCTAAAAGCATTTGTAGATGAGTCCATTTCGGGCCGCATGTTGACGAATGCAACCTCAAACCTAGATCAGGTTTATGAGCTCGCTAGTATCCTTGAAAACTACCATACACTTAAAGATGGTAATAGAAAAATTAGCCGATATAAGCTTTATCTAATTAGTGACTCAAACATTAGTCAACAGCTCAAAGAGCTTCCAACGGAATATATCGATGCTGTGCCTGTTGAGTATCATATTTGGGATATTAGCAGGTTGAAAGCAGTAGCCTCATCCGCAATAGGGACTGAAGAGTTGGAAATTGACTTTTCAGAATATCAGGATGAAGGAATACCTGTGCTTAAAGCAGGTGAGACAGAAGACTATGAAGGCTATTTGTGTGTAATTCCAGGGAAGCTAATTGCAGATATTTATGGAAAATACGGAAGTAGATTGCTTGAAGGAAATGTTAGATCATATTTAAGCTCGAATGCCAAAGTTAATAAAGGTATTCAAGCAACCATTCGAAAAGAGCCTAGTCGGTTTTTTGTATATAACAATGGAATATCAGCTACAGCTTCTAAGGCTTATATAGTTGACACCCCATCTGGATCAAAGTTACTTTCAGTAAAGCATCTACAAATTGTTAATGGTGGCCAAACTACAGCATCCTTGCATGCAGCGAAGTCAAAAGATAAATTAGATCTAGATGGCATATACGTCCAGATGAAATTATCTGTTGTTAAAGCTAAAGAAAGTGATACTTTAGACGAAATAATACAAAGTATTGCAAGGTATTCTAATACACAGACAAAGATAGATCCTGCCGATTTCTTTTCTAATCACCCGTTTCATATTGACATTGAGAAAAAATCTAGAAAAACTGCTGCTCCTGCAGCAGTGGGAGCTCAATTTCATACGTATTGGTTTTATGAGCGGGCTCGTGGTCAATATAATAATGAGCAGAGCAAGATGACGGTAAGTCAGAAAAGAAATTGGTTGAGGGCTAATCCGAAATCCCAGTATTTCACTAAAACCGATTTAGCGAAATTTGAGAACTCTTGGAGAAAGTTGCCTTATTTGGTGAGTCGTGGTGCACAAAAAAACTTTACAGAATTCGCAGATTACATAGGTAAAGAGTATGGAGATAACGGTATAAAGTTTAATAATGATATTTACTACAAAGGCATTGTGTGTAAAGCAATTGTTTTTAAATTCATAGAAAAAATGGTCTCTCAAGCTAAAGACACTTGGTATGGAGGTGACTATCGAGCGCAAATAGTTACCTATACCATTTCAAAATTAGTGAGTTTAGTTGAGGAACAAGGGTTAACTATGAATTTAAATAAAATTTGGAGTAAACAATCCGTTTCTCAATCTATGGCGGCACAATTAGAATTAATTGCAAAGATAGTATCCTCTAAAATCACGCAGCCCCCAGTCCCCAATATGAATGTCGGTGAATGGTGCAAAAAAGAAGATTGCTGGAAAAAACTTAACGAAATTGAAATCCCGCTTATTTCTAGTTTTAAAGATGAGTTGCTTGATCCTGAATATGTTGATGATGGTACTTCTGTTGCGAAGATAGACCATGATGTTAATTTGGTTATTGAAGCAGTTACATTATCTCAAAGTGGTTGTTGGGCTAAATTACAAACTTGGGCGGCAAAGTATTCACCAATATACGGAAAACAGGCAGATATAGTGCGAAATGCGACTAATATTGCATGGGTTCCTTCAACTGCACAGGCAAAAGTATTGTTGGATGTATTGGCAGAGATGGAAAGCCAAGGCTTTTCAGTTTCTGGCAGTTAGAAAAAATTATTTTAATGAATAATATTGAATCCCCTGTTAGAAATATATTCCATTTAAGCGAGAATGGGATTTATTACGAATTTCCAGCTTGGGCTGATTTCTTAATATCAATTGGTCGCCTATGCAGGGTCAAGAAGCTAAGTAATGCAAAAAATATTGTCACCATCGTTACACTACCAAATAGAAATTTTGCCGCAGGATTTGTTTCTTTGGGGAGCATGTTGCAAGGTGCTAAGGTCTTCCAAGACATTCTTTCTTGGAAGATTTTCAGGGGTATGCCTGTTAAGTCAGAAGTTTATTTTAGGCCACAAAATGGTCAATTGAAATATAAGGGAAATATCGTTGAGTTCACTGAAGTGAATGGTGAAGAATGTATAGTGGTTGCTGTAACAAATCCGATAAATCTTGCAAAAAAAGGTACTAAGTACCTCATATCTGAAAATAAATTTGATAATTACTTTTTTTCAATTGAACAGCCTTTATCAGATACAAAAACTGAATCAATGCATAGGGCAGCTTATTTTTATAACGAATGGCTTGGATCATTAAACCCTAAATGGATTGCATCCGATGGTGCAGAAAGTTTAGTTGTAGGGACGCTTAGTGAGTTAACTTTTGTATATAAGAATTTATTTATTTCTTCAGATAATACCAAACCTATCTCTATGGATGAAATTTTGTGCATGCAAAAAATAAAGGAACCGCGGCATGGAAAAATTAGAATTACACATTCCCGAGGGGACCTAGATGGATTATTCCCATTGTTAATATTAGATGGTGCAGATGCTTTCAACATCCTTTCTCAGGGTATTTCTCATTCAAACATCATAGTACTTCTCGAAAGAAGTGAATATCACGAAAATATTCACAATACTTTATTACAGCTTAAGCAAACAGCTGAGGATATTACTTTTCAGATGTTTGAATGCTTGCCGGAAATCACACCCGCAGGAATTGAATTTATATCTTTTGCAGTCAGTTGATATTTAAAATGATTTCTTTTGCTCTCACGTCTGTGGTCTATGAAAATGTAGAAAATACAAAAATTAGATTGGTTAGAATCGAGAATTATCATATCAATCAATTGCAGATAAAGGCAGGCTTTTTAT
>JBDNIP010000371.1:0-2419 GCA_041688245.1 Algoriphagus sp. | reverse complement strand
TCGGATATATCATTCGATTTTCCCTCCCTGTCTTGTTACCAATCTTATTCTTAGTTTGGTTGATTTTCTTTGCTTTTGATTAAACACTCAATTCAGAATACCTAAAGTAATTCGCCAAATGGTCATTCACTAAGTGAGCCTGAGACTTGAATATGGGTATAGCGTATAGTGCTTACCAGAAATTTAAATCCCCGCCTTTTCATGTCTATAGCCAATCGATCGGACTCTGAATGATTGCAGGAAAGTTTTCCATAACATTGAGCGAATTGTGAATTGGTTTCCCGCCAACAAAGCCCCGGATAGAATTGGAAAATGAATGGCATTCTTTTGAACTTTCATAAACCAATTTGCGCTGTTAATTATCCAGTTGATTTTCAGATAATTTCTGATGATGTTCGTATATTCAAACAATTCCTTGACCTAGCTGTCAGGAAATTCTGAGATAATCTAATAATCAAAATTCGTAAAAGCGTCCCGATACCCCTCTCGCTTTCTCAACTCAGTCCTGCCTGAACGCTTTCCAAAGTCAAAAACTCAAAATACGTCAGATCCATCAACCACCGGTACGCCCCCACTCGGTATCGTGGTAGTAAGGTATTCAGCGAAACCGAGACGCCACGAACAACAGATTTTAGTGTCTTCCGGACTACATCTTAATCTCATAGTGTAAATCTTAAATAAAAGTAAGAGATAATTTGAATGCTGAGAGGGAGCGACTTAATATTTGAATCGAAATTACAAAAACCAATGATTGCAACTTCTATATTAGAAATCAGTGCCAAAGCTTACCGACAAAACATCAAGTATATCCGATCAGAAATAGGTCTTAAACCAGTTATTTCGGCTGTGGTTAAAGGGAATGCTTATGGCCATGGAATTTCTCAGATGGTTGAAATTGCAGAAAAAGCCGGTGTTAGGCATTTCACCACATTCAGCTCCGATGAAGCTCTGGAGGTCAATCAATATTCTAAAAAAGGATCAGAAATCATGATCTTGGGAATGTTGTATGTTGAAGAATTGGAGGAGCTGATCCGAAAGGGAATTAGCTTTTATGTATTTGACTTTGAGCGATTGGAGGCGGCCATTGCTGTTTCAAAAGCAATTAAAATCCCTGCAAAGATACATATTGAGGTAGAGACAGGTTTTCACCGAACTGGTTTTGATTGGACATACCGAGAGAAGTTGGCCTTAAAACTGTTAGAAAATTCTGGCTTTATTACACTGGAGGGACTTTGTACTCATTTTGCTGGAGCCGAGAGTGTGAGCAATTTCGTTCGGGTGAAAAAACAGATTACTTCTTACCATGAGTTTAAAGATTTCTTTTTGGCGCATGGTTTAGCTTTTAATAAATTTCATACCGCCTGTTCTGCAGCTATGCTTATTTTTCCAGAAACGATTATGGATATGGTGAGGGTTGGCATAGCAGGATACGGATTTTGGCCCACCAAGGAGACCTATTTTGCTAAGCTCAAAGACCTCCCAAAAAATAATAAAGATCCACTAAAGCGACTGATTACGTGGAAGACTACCGTAATGAGTCTCAAGGATGTGAAGATGGGAGAGTTTGTAGGTTATGGCAATAGCTATATGGCTCTGACCGATATCAAAATGGCAATCATACCAATTGGTTATGGTCATGGGTTTAGCCGTCTCTTGAGTAATCAAGGGCAAGTATTAATCCAGGGGCAATATTGCCAAGTCATCGGTACAGTAACTATGAATTCAATAGCGGTGAATATTACTAAAGTGAAAAACGTAAAAAGCGGTGACGAAGTGATTATAATCGGAAAACAAGGTAGAAAAGAAATCACAGTGGCCTCCTTTTCAGAGTCTACCCAACAGGTTAATTATGAGCTGCTGACCAGATTACCAAAGGATATCCCAAGGAAAATAATCCCCTAATAGAAAGTGATCGGTTTGTTTTTGAATACAGTGACTTTCAGTTCCAAGTGAAACTTGATTACCTTGAAGCGTACCATTGTTTCTACGTCCTGACCGATCTGAACCAGTTCATTCACTCCATTGTGGGGTCGCACCCAGACATCTTACTGCTCGATGATCAGAGGTGCGTTCAACTCTTCAGTCAGATAATTTCCTGTGACTCCCTTGATTTTCAACCCACGCTAATAAATTGCCTAGTAATGCTTAACTCCTGCAGATGCTGGCAAAAAGTAGTGGTGAATAGTAATGCATCGGTTAGCAAAAACCCGAATGAATTCCGGAGAAATAATCTAGACGTATCGAGCCAAGACCACTAAATCAACAGAATGAAATTTCATTAAGGCCAGTTGCACTGCCCCAAGACTCGTTTGTCTAGACTGTCACAGGAATATATAAAAAGGGGATTCAGAATAGATTCACGATAGATTTTCTAGCAAGATGATTGGAGACTTTCAATGGAAAATCAACTTCCAATTGC
>JBDNIP010000370.1:0-1542 GCA_041688245.1 Algoriphagus sp. | reverse complement strand
TTACTTGCGCAGACACTTGACGTTTGCCTTGCTCAATGATGCTCGCCAAATCTTGAAACAACGGATCGTTATCTTTTTCTTTCATAAGGTTTCAATTTCGAACTGAAAATACGATGCACCTAATTTTTTACGAGCGATTATCTCATATTTTATTACGCCCTTTTAGGATTTAAGAAAAATCAATTCTATACAACGGCCTTGTGAGTATTGCTTCGTTATATTGTCCTTTCAGGACAGATTAATGATCTACTTTTTTAATTTAGATCTATGGAACGCTCCATATTCAATACTAATTGAGTTGGTTTTGGGAATTTAGTGGGTAATAACTCAATTTTAAATGGAAGTGCAAGAATTTCTAATTCATCTATTTTTTTATCAAGTAGCTCATTTAAGCTGCAATAGTTGAATATTAGTTTCAAATAACGCCTGATTACCATTAATGGCAAAAATTCATTCCTGGTTGCCATCCACTCCATCAAATCCTTTTTTCCTTTGGAACTATTGCAAGTTCTGCATGCGAAAATCAAATTCTCGGCCGCGTCAAGTCCACCATACTTTTTTGGGAAAATATGATCTAAAGTCAAATAGTCAATTGAGCCACAATAATTACAAATGCTCCCTGTACTGAGCTTAATTTTTTCATCGTCGAAAATAGATTTCATATTCATTGTCCCATCTTTCAGACCCTTGAATAATTTTGCGCGAATCATAAAATTAACCATAGCGTATTTTTCCTGTTTTTTAGTAATAGCAGAATGAGCCATGGCTAGATTGGCGTAAGCGTAGAAAATTAATTCGCCTACAGTTTCAAATTTTTTAGCTGCCATTTCCCGATGTTTTTAAGAGGTTATTCTATAAAAATCCATGGCCGTTCCGCCCATGATTTGAACTTTTTCGCTCGGGGAAAGCGGCTGGATAAATAGCTCAATAATTTCCAAAACTTGCTCATAATGACCGGCTACCAAGCATACGGGCCAATCACTGCCGAACATCAATCGCTTTGGGCCAAAGAGTTCGAGTGCAGTATCGAGGTAGACTTTTACCTCCTCTTTCCGCCACTTTTTCCAGTCTGCTTCGGTAACGATTCCTGAGAGTTTGCAACAGATATAATCCCGCTCAGCGAGTAGACTCAGTTCTTTTTTCCATTCTCTCCAGATACCTAGTTTTATCTTTGGCTTTGCCAAGTGATCAATCACAAAAGGCTGCTCGGGAGCTTTCTTTACAAAGTGATAGGTCGCTTCCAGTTGATTAGCGAAGATTAGTATGTCGTAGGTATAGCCTCTTTTTCCGAGCTTATTAATTCCTCTTATAAACTCTGGACGAAGCATGTAATCCACATTTTTGGATTGAAGTACTTCGCGATAGCCTTTCAGTTTGACTTGATCAGCAAATTGATCTAATTCTTGATCAAGTTTGTCTGCACCAAGATCTGCCCAGCCTACTACGCCTTTGATAAAATCAAATTCATTTGCCAAATCACATAAAAAAGCAGTTTCTCGTATACTTTCGTCAGCCTGAACGGCTATGCAACCTTCGATTTGG
>JBDNIP010000369.1:0-1869 GCA_041688245.1 Algoriphagus sp. | reverse complement strand
GTGCCGGTTTGGTTTCTAGCTCAACGATCACATTGGCTATAGCAAATTCATTTGGAACGGCACTGAGGTTTTGGCCATATTCGCCCAACTTCTGGATGAGTTTACGATCCATTCCAACACGGGCAGATGTCGCCGGACTTAGCCTGATTTTCTTCGGATCCACATATTTCCCTTCCGACTACTGTACGGGAAGACCAATCTCTATACTATCTCCTTCTTGAATCTCCTGTGACATGGATGGTCCCAATATCCGACCTCGATCTGCATTCAGCCAAGCTGTGGGGAAGGGAAGGATCGGGATGCAATTGGTCTGACCGTATTTGATATAATTTCATCACCTTAAGCAAATTACAAATTTGTATTTATATAAAGGTGTAGATGCTCCCGACAATTGTCGCGGACTACACCTAGTTCTAACCAAGGTTCTTATACTCCTAGAGGGGGATTTCCCCCTCCATTCTGAGCATCACCTGTACGAGATCATAGTAATTAACTACATAAGAAGAGCAGACATCATAAGGATACTAGAATAAAGTGTCAAATTATTCTGACACTTTATTCTTACGGGTTCGATATACCATATAAATCAAGAAGCCTGCCCCCGAATAAAAAATCAGGGCCACGCCTATCTGGAACTCTCTTTGATTTATCCATGCTAATAATGGCCAGGCAATCATGATCAACCCTAGAATAATTGCTATTCCTATTCCTAATTTAGTTGCGTAAATGGATGGCTTTTGGCTTATGATGATACTTTCAGTTTTATCGAGTTTAGCCAGCTGATTATTTAACTTTTGCTCAAACTGAGTAGCTGCATCCCCGTAATCCATTGCGAATGCTACTTTCTTTTTTGAGTCCTTAACAACAAGTATTCTAAAATATTGTGTATCTGAGCAAGAGAGATCACTCAGTTCATTCCAATGAAAAACAAATTTCCGGGATTGCTTTAGCAAAGGAAGGTGGCTCTCAATCGACATTTCTTTTTCCCTAAAGTGAATTAGTAGGCGGCCTTTATGCCAATTTTTAGACAGGTAGAATAATAAAATAGTAATTAATGCATCTATTACAAAAAAAAATCAGCGTAGGAAGGCGTTCGGTTGAGCTTATAGCAATCACGAGCGTAATGGACAGACCAATAACAATTGCTAAGAATCCGCGAAGGAAATAAATCGTCCTCGAAACAAAATTTAAGGCATATTCCTGTATCATACTAGAACCCTCCATAACCTTCAAAAACTACCTTATTTCCTCCCAATGACTCCTTAATTCCATTGAATGCTCCTACTGCATCCAATATTCCATATGAACCTACAGCCATTAAGGCTGCTGGGGCGGAGAAAACTGCCACAGTTCCTCCCAACAAGATAAGACCTGCTCCTATCGCCAAGTCAGCTACCTGACTAGCAGTTACATCCTGTCCGTTAGCCCAGTTATAACCAACGATCCCTGCATTTAAACCAACTCCTGAACAACCTAATACTTTAGCAGTAGTGGCAACCTTGGCAATGCTTGGATTCATTACTTTGGCTATAACTCTCTGAGCTGTTTCGGTGCCTTTTGCAGCATATCCTGCTTTGACGTTTTTAAGATGAGCTTCAGTACCCCCAAGGAAGAGACCGGTTCCAGCCAAGCCATAATTCATCACATCTTTAGATGTATAATCGCCATTTAAGATTCCAGCTTGATGACTTCCTCCATTACTATTTTCAAATCCATTACTCCCTCCTCCAAAAAAACCATTAATCCGAATCCCATCAGAGCTGTTTTCGGTCATTGGAGTTCTTGAGATGACTTTCCATTTGCCATCATTGTACTGAGAGGCACCAAATCTGTTCTGGACAACAGCACCTTCTGCATAGAAGTCCCACT
>JBDNIP010000368.1:0-19050 GCA_041688245.1 Algoriphagus sp. | reverse complement strand
GAGTTTCTTTCTTTTTAATGCTATATTCTCTTTTACTAAAGTGTCTACAGCCATGTCGAAAAAATCTATTTTTCTCCTCTTCTTTCTTTTTGGAGCTTTGAAAGGCCTTTCACAAGAGACATCCTCGCCAGCTAAAAAAACAAGTAAGATCTATTTTGCATCTGTAACTGAGACGATCTTTTCATTGGGGATACTGGATGCAGCACCGCTAAATACAAGCTCCGTTGTTCGTTTCACTCCCTTTTTCAATTTTGGGCAACAGTTGCACATCGACTACTCCGATAAATTAGGAATGTATACTGGCTTTGGAATCCGGAATGTAGGTATGATCAACGATCTCAATGATTCTGTTCGAGTCAAGCAACGTACTTATAATGTTGGCATCCCAGTGGCAGTTAAGTTCGGGGATATGAATGGCTGGCAAGGAGCTCTGGGTTTTGAAGCCGAACTTGCTTTTGCCTACAAACAAAAAGTTTACGTTAACGGGGGAAAAAGTAAATCTAGCTCATGGTTTGACGATCGAACCAATATTTTTCTACCCTCAGTTTTTGCTGAACTGAAAGGAAAAGAAGGTAACTATATTCGATTCAAATATTATCTCGTGGATTACCTCAGCGCAAATCAGCAGATAAATGTCACTGGAGTAGAATATTTACCTACCCAAAGTCAACTCTTTTATATTTCATTAGGCTACGTGATCAAGAACCGTGATTTCAAAACTAGCAAACAATAAGACTTCTCATGAAAAAGGAGTTTTGTTATTTGAGGTATGTTTACAGCTGAACCAAGTTTGGCTGAACCAAGTGGTACCTAATTGAAAATTAATAGCACAATTTTCGATACATTAAAATACCTAATTAACCTCTTTTTATGTCTGATCGAAAAAGACTAACTCTTAAAGATATTGCCAGAGCACTTGGCATCTCTGTCTCTACAGCTTCTAGAGCCTTAAATTCTTATCCGGGGATCTCCGAAGCAACCATTAAAATGGTTAAGGAATTTGCCGAAAAGCACAATTATGTACCCAATACGATGGCGGTCAATTTCCGAAAAAACAAGACTATGACAATTGGGATGGTGGTACCTGAGCTGGTGCATTATTTCTTCTCCTCGGTGATCTCTGGAGCGATCAAAGAAGCAAAGAAGCATAATTACAGTATTCTAGTTAGCCAGTCAGATGAATTGGTCAAAAATGAAATTATAGCCTATCGAACGATGCTTTCCAGTAGCGTTGATGGGCTTTTGATCTCCATTTCGAATGAAACCAATTCAGTAGATCATATCCTAGAGTTTACTGATGAGGGGCGTCCGGTGGTTCAATTTGATAAGGTCAGCGATCTACTTGCCTCACCAAAAGTAATTGTAGACGATTTTCAGGGAGCTTACACTGCGGTTGCTCATTTAATAGGGCAGGGCTACCAAAAAATCGCTCATATCAACGGATTACTCCACGTCAAAAATTCAGCTGAACGGCTGCGTGGGTATAAAAAAGCACTGGACGATCATGGGATTAGTGCAGACCCTCATTGGGTAGTCCATTGTAAGGTGATTTCAGAGCAGGAAGGTTTTGACTTTGCAGCGCAACTATGTAGTCTGCCAAATCCCCCTGATTCAGTTTTCTGTATTACAGACTTGGTTGCAATGGGAGCAATGAAATTTTTCAAACAGGAGAAAATCCAAGTACCGAGTCAAATGGGTTTGGTGGGATTCAGTAATTGGGATATGTCTAGCTTTGTTTCACCTAGTCTCAGTTCGGTAGATCAGCATGCTTTTCAGATTGGAGAGAAGTCAGCACAACTGCTGATCGCTTCAATTAAATCCAATGAGGTTGGTATAGATGAAATCCATGAAATTAAAACTCGCTTAGTCTTCCGGGAGTCGTCGGATAAGCGAGAGGAGCTGTTTTAATCTGGGATCAATCCAAGATATAAAATCCATAAGGCGGTATAATCAAGTACTCGTTATCCTGTCCTACAGTGAATTTCTCTCCAGTCCAATGATCTTGCAATTCATCCGGACTTTTACACAGTTCCCTGAATGCATACCAAGTCAGGAAGGCAGTTTCACTTCCAAAATTGAAAATACAATACACCTTCTGACTTCCATAGGATCTCACAAAGCCTGCAACATGAATATTATGTGGAGCAAGCCAAGTAAGATTTTTTTGGTCACCAAAGACAGGTAATTGCTTTCGGATTTGAATTAGTTTCCTAGTCCCTGCAAAGATCTTCCCTTCCACAGTATTTTCATTTTTCCCCTTAGCATTCTTTTTCCAATCGATGATCGGACGATGCATCCATCGATTATCGTAGCTTTTTCCAGGATCATTTTGGTAGCTATAGTCATTGGTATAACCCAACTCATCGCCATAATAAAGCATTGGCATTCCGCCTAAGAAGAATGAATGTGCCTGCATCAGGAGGATTTTTTGAATCGATTTATCGATCTCCAGATGGTCAGCGTCTTCAATTGCTTTTTCCAACCCACAAAGCGAAGCCAAAGAACCTGAAATTCTGGCATCACCAGTTTTAGGGTTTGAAGAAAACAAGGCACCCTTAGCAGGACTTCCAGGATAGGAACCAGAATAATAATCCTTCAAAAATTGGCGATGCAAATAGGGATCCCTACCTACTTGAGCAATTTTCTCATCTTCATAGCCAAGCCCAATATCGTCGTGGCTGCGTGTATAAGTTATCCAGGATGTACCTATAGGTTTCTGTAGGATATCGTACTGCGCGGCAAGCATTACCCGAGTATCTCCGGTAGCGAGCATATCCCATTGAAGTGCCATCTGAGTGGCATTGTAGGCAAAATCACATTCTTTTGCCAGATAGTCTTCGCTACCGAAATATTTGATGATTTCTTTTGGAGCAACGATCGCTTCTCCAAGAAGTGCCATTCCCGGAGCGGATACTTTGACACATTGCTTGATCAATCTTAGTAGCTGATGCGCTTGAGGGAGATTTTGAGAACTGGTTCCATTTTGTTTCCAGATAAAAGCTGGGGCATCTATTCGAAGCAAGTCTACTCCTAGATTGGCATAGAAGAGAATGTTTTCCAACATCGCTACAAAAACCGCTGGATTCGTAAAATTCAGATCCCATTGGTACTGATGAAATACCGTCATCACCCATTTATCACATTCAGACACATAGGTGAAATTCCCCGGAGAGGTCTCTGGAAAGATCTCCGGCATACTTGTATCAAACTCATTAGGAATCCAGCGATTGTCATACATGTAGTAAAAATCCTGATAGTAAGTATCGCCGGCTTTTGCTTTTTGTGCCCATTCGTGGTGATGGGAGGTATGATTCAAAACGATGTCAAGCATCAAATGCATCTCTTGATCTTGCATTGCTTTTCGAAGCTTTTTCAAGTCACTCAGGTTCCCAAATTTCGAATCTATTTTTTGGAAATCAGAAACAGCATAGCCTCCGTCACTTTCTCCAGCTGGACTCTCAAAAAGTGGCATCAAATGGAGAAAGTTTACACCAAGCTCGCATAAGTAAGGAAGCTTTGAGGGAAGTTTTTTGAGATTCCCGCAGAAGCGATCTACATACAGACTCATTCCCACAAGCTCATTGCTCAGAAACCAATCGGATTTCTTTGACTGATCTTGTGCTTTGAATTCTGGAGCTCTTTCCTGATCAAATTTGATCAAGGTTCGGATTAGTTTCTCAAAGGTTTCTTCGGCTTTTGGATGCTGCTGATAGATGCTTTGATATAGGGTCATCAAAGATTCAAGGCCTTCATTCAGTCGGAAATTAAGTGCTTTGTCTTTTCCTTTAGGCTCAAAGCCATTTTCCTTAGGAAGGGTATTCACCACTAATTCATGGATTTGTTGCTGAAGCGTTTGACAGGTGTAAATAGGGCTCAATGATGTTTTATTTAAATCTGAAAGCTGATTAATGCCCTCCTCCCGCTGAGATGGCAGCGGTGTCGATTTGGACTTCTTTGATTCTTAGGGTTGCCAAAGCGGCTAGTAATAACAGGACTCCTGCAAAGGCAATGGCCAATCCGGGATCGTTATTGAGAAAGGTTTTGGAGATATAGCCAAAACTCAAGGTCTGGAAGATCATTGGAATCACGATCATCATATTGATCACTCCCATATAAACGCCATAGCGTTCCTTGGGAATCTCATTGACTACAAGTAAATAGGGTACACCCATCATACTTGCCCAAGCAATCCCAAAACCGGTCATCGGAGCGAAGAGCAGGTATTTATTTTCTATAAAAGGGAAAATCAAAAGTGCCACTCCAGCCATAATCAGACAGACAAAGTGTACTTTTTTAGGACCAAAGCTAGTAGCCATACGAGCTAAGAAGAAGGCAGAGAGAAAGGTGACGATATTGTACCAACCATTGACCAAACCTGTCCAGCCAACAGCCTCTTCATAGAGTGCTTTATTCTCCAATGGACCCGTATCATAGACAGATTGTGCAATACTTTTGGCAGCATTCTGCCAATAGCAAAACAGTGCGTACCACTGGAATAGATAGACCAGTGAAAGCTTCCACATGACGTTGGGCATCAGCGTGATGGCTTCGATAATCTCCAGATTTTGTGCAAAAAGCACTTTCATCGTAGGATGATTCCCTGCCCAGTGGACAGTTTTTTGGATGATCTTACGATCAAAAATCGAAGGAATCAACAAAAGCAATAATATCAAGTAGGCCACAATCGTGGTTAGAATTGAAAGAAAGAACTGGACGGCCGGATGTGGCATTCCTTTGTTACGCTCTTTCAAAGCAGCCATTTCTTCAGAGGAAGGAGGGTATTCGTGGGTTTCAGAAATACTCCAAATCACTGATCCAATCGAACATACTGTGCCCAAAAAGAAGGAGGCATAGACCCAATAGGGAAGTGAGCCGGAGATTCCGGGGATATATTTTTGAAAGACAAATAAGGATAGATTGGCTAGGGTAATGCCCAAACCTGTGAAGAAACTTTGTGTCAAAAAGCCTTTAGGATATTGCTCTTCGGGCAAAACATCAGCAATCAGCGCTCGGTAAGGTTCCATTGCGGTATTGTTGGCTGCATCCAAGACCCAGAGTAATCCAGCTGCCATCCAAAGCGAACTGGAAAAGGGATATAAGAACAGGCAAATGCTACAGAAAAGTGCTCCTATAAAAAAGTAAGGTTTTCTTCTCCCAAACCGCTCACTCCATGTGCTGTCACTCAAAGCGCCAATGATTGGCTGAATCAACAAACCTGTCATCGGACCAGCGAGGTTCAATAGAGGAATCTCGTCCGGCGCTGCACCCAACATGTCATAGATTGGGTTGACAGCACTTTGCTGCAAGCCAAAGCTGTATTGAATTCCAAAAAAACCAACATTCATGTTGATGATTTGTGAAAAAGAGAGTTTAGGTTTATTCATTTTGGGCGAGGGTCATTCGTGAAAGCAGCGATAGAAATGATTTACATTCATTTCCCCGACGCCTTCAAGTCTTAAAGTACAAAGTTTACGTAGCTTTCAAAGGGCTTTGAAATGCTTTAAAAGGCATTATTTTATGGAAATCGTTTGAAATTGAGGATGTAATAAAGATTTCTTCATAGAAAGATAAATTATAACTTGGCATGCTAAAAACTAAATCCTAAATATGAGGCTTGGTCAATTTTTGTAAAATAGGTACAGAAAATCTAGGCAAGCGAGTTGGAATAAAGTTTATGATGGCGCTCATGAATTGAAAGCATGAAAAGCTTATGAAAATCTAGTAGCTCAAAGCCCGAGTTACAAATGCTCAGATTGTCAGATCAAGCGACTTTCAGAACATTCAAAAGAAGTACTTGGCTCCATGGCCTTTTCCCCTTGGCTGAAAGTATATACTGTATATCAACATGAATTTAAGGAAGGGTGGATACCAGATAACTACCTTGGAAGGGTGGTTTCTCCAAAAATAAATGGAGAATTTAGGATCTTGGATAATCTAAAAACGCTATCTAAACGAATCCTTCAGACAGATGCTATTCCTGATTTGGCTTACTATATTAATGGAATCTGGACTTCGTCAAAAGGGATAGTTCTTCATAAAAGCAAATTGATCAAGTTTTTATTTTCAGATCGGGCTTTTGTGTTTTTAAAAAAGAACTATTCGTTTCAAGGAAATGGGATTTTAAAGTTGAATCGAGATAAATTTGAAGATTCAAATCTACAAAGTATAAGAAATTTTTTAATTCAAGAGCCTATTCAACAGGCAGATTGGTTTGATCAAATTGTGACCGGAAGTGTTGCTAAGCTACGATTTACAACGGTAAAATCTATTAGTGGGAGGGCCAAAAATAGGGTGTTACCACTACGTGTTGGAAGAATTTCAAATGAATATATTAATACCAGAGATTGCCTTAGAGTCCCGATTGACACTGAGACAGGAGCCTTATATCCCAAGGCATTTGGTTTGGATTTCACCATTTTTGAAGAACATCCAGATACTGGGTTTTCGTTTTATGGCCAAATAATGTCTGAGAACGGGGCTGCAGTGCGACTATGTGAGCAGCTGCATGATCAAGTAGGAATATTTCAGATTATCGGGTGGGATGTTACCATCAACCAAGGAGGCCAAGTCCAAATCATGGAGTGGAACACAGATCACTCAGGTGTAATTTTTTCAGAGATGACAATAGGGCCTTCTTTCAATGGTCTTGGTTGGGAGAGTCTTCAGAAATGATTTGAAATATATTTCTCCAGCCCTTAAAATACTTTTGATTAATTTTAATTCAAAGAAGTTCCCCAGTTATTGATTTATGAATTTAAAACGTTTTGCAAAAGATACGATTAAAGTCTACCGACAAAAAAGGTGGAATGAAAAGTTTGACTCCGAGATTAACCTTAAAGAGAAGAAATTGTACCTATCCTTAATCGCTCAGGATAAAAGTAGAATCACCTCAACAAATCAGGAGAAATTAATACAGCAGTACGCTATGGATGTTCTTGGGTCTAGCGATTTTATACCTGGGCTAAGATCCTACACTTCTTATTCCCGAGAATTTAAAGAGGGTTGGATACCTAATAATTATTACGGCAGAATCGTATTGCCATCGATCAAAGGAGAGTTTTGCATCATGGCTAAATTAAAAACTCACTCCAAAAGGCTTCTGCAGACTGATTTAATCCCAGATTTGGCTTATTGCTTATCAGGGGAGTTCATATTGACTGATGGTACATATGTTTGTGAAAAAGAGTTGGAAAGAATAATTTTTGAAGCGAACGAATTCGTTTTTCTGAAAAATAATAATTCTATGAGGGGATATGGAGTCACAAAATTAGATCGAAAAAAGTTTCAAAAGTGTGATCTAAGTCTTTTTGGGGATTTCGTTATTCAGTCTGCATTGACTCAACATGCTTTTTTTGAGGATATCATAGCAGGAAGTATAGCAACCTTAAGGATTACCACAGTTAGGGCTAAAGGATTAATTACCAAAAATCGCCTTAGCTCATTACGAGTTGGTAGGCACGGGGACGATTTTATAAGAGATGCTACTACATTGGTATTGGGAGTTTCTCGGTCAGGTATTTTGAGTGAAAATGCTTTGGGGGATAATTGGGAGATGTACCCTTCTCATCCCGATACTGGCTATGTTTTTAAAGATAAAAAAATTCCCTTCTTTGAAGTAGCTGAAAAAACTTGTGAGGACTTGCATAATAGATTGGGTTTAATGGGGATTATCGGCTGGGATATTTGCATTACGCCAACTGGCTCTGTTCAGATAATGGAATGGAATGCCCAATACCCAGGGATAAACTATTCCGAAGCTATGACAGGCCCAAATTTTAACGGATTGAATTGGGAGAGTCTTTGGAAATAAAAAACTTATTTTAAAATATATGTATATCCGCTTTTCTAACAGTAAACTGCAAAACCAATAGAAGATTTGGTTATCCCGATATACTTAAAAGTTTACTTTTCAAATCCTTAGAGGTTGAGGAGAAGTTTTCTAATGTTTCACCTAAAATAAGATACGAAGGATTGCCACAATACATGACCCTCGGCGTAGCCCTGGGTAGTAAAAAATGAACGAGTAATTGAAGCCCTTAAAGGTCGTAACTTTAAATATCGCCCTTTCACGGTTCTAAGCTGGTAGTATCATTGTTGCACCGCACTTCGTACAGGGTCATGAATAGTCAGGCCCCTTCGGAGCTGATCAAAGAATGAGTTTCATAATTTCAAGGTTTCATCGGTTTATATGATCAAAGAAAATAAGGCTACTGGTATCATTGCGGACACACATATTAAAACATTAATTAATCGGTTTTCAATGGAATAGCCTTCAGAATTTCGTCAATTATCTTGCTTAATTTTCAATTAAGAAACTCACGTAAGATTAGTGAAATTAGAATTCAAAGATTTGCGTTTTTGCTTGGAAATCCCTGTGTTTTCGTCTTCACCAGAAACACATCCCCACTCAATGGATATTCTTTCAACTGCGCTTCACTCAGATTTTCCTGAGCTGTGGTGATCAAAAGTGTGTCCATATTTTCTCCACCAAACGCACAAGAAGTAATGTTTGGAACTGGCAGTTCAACCTTTTCGATTAATTTACCTGTCGTCGGATTCCAGCGAAACACGCCCGATCCTCCGTAATGTGCTACCCAAAGCATGCCTTCTCTATCGATACACATGCCATCTGGAAACCCAAGTTTTTCTGGAATCTCTATAGCAATCCTGTCAAATTCAATTTTCCCTGACGCTAGTTCGAAGTGAAATGCCTTGATCTGTCGGGTAGGTGTATCGATAAAGTAAAAAGTGCGATTATCTGCCGTCCAAGCCATTCCATTGGAAATGGTTAATTGAGTTAGCTGTATCTCTGGCTTCAAATCTTTTCCGATTCTATACAGAGCGCCTGATCCTTTAGTGAATTTTCTGCTTAACGTCCCAATCCAAAGTCGCCCCTTTGCATCGCACTTCCCATCGTTGAACCGGTTGAGCGGAAGATCAGATGCTACCTCCAAAAGCCAAATCAATTCTTCAGTTTCCAAATCAAAACTGGCGAGTTTTCGATCCAAGCCTAAGATTAATTTTCCGTCTTTTCCTTCTAAAACCACGGTTAGTCGATGGGGAAATGTATAGGTTTTTGTATTTGCGGATTCAATGTGATGCTCGAAGAGTTTTCCGTTTTCAATATCCACCCAGAAAAAACTTTGGCGCTCCAAGCTCCAATAAGGACTTTCGCCAAGGAAGCATTGAGCGGGGATGGTGGAGTAGGTATAGGTTTGCAATGTGCTTTGGATTGAAAGGGTTGAATGTCTAAAACCTTCGAGGTTTTGTAAACCTCAAAGGTTATCCGCAACCTCGTAAATCGTATATCTGAATTCGTAAATCAATTACGCCAATATTGAGCTATTTTCTTCTTCAAAAATCCTACGCTTCTTGCCAATTGATCCATTCCATCCACGCCATCCTCAATACTGATCCAAGAGTCAAAACCTACGCGTTTCAGTTCGGTGAAAATCGCATCGTAGTCATTCATTCCCTGCCCGATTTCTCCATGGCTCAAACGCTTCGCATAGCCTATTGCTCCTCCTTCTTCTTTTCTCAGATCATCAATTGTTCCGTATTTGAGGAAACGGTCGCTTGCATGCATGGTCACGATTCTTTCAGAGACATCATACAATAAATCCAGAGGATCTTCTCCTGCCAAAAATGCGTTGCTGGGGTCGTAATTTACCCCGAAATTTGGATGATGAATACTTTTGACAAGTTTGGTAAATACGGCCCGCTTTTGAGCAAACTCAGGATATTCCCAAAAATCATCCTTGTAATGATTCTCAATGATCAGTATAATTCCCAGAGATTTCGCATAGGGGAGACAGGCTTCAATACAGTCCTTTGCAAGTTTAATCCCTTCATCAATTGATAATTCAGGGCGGTATTGACCGGATAAAACGCGGCAATATCTCCCACCCAACTCATCCGTCATTTCGATCCAGCGCTTTTGCTTTTGAATTTCCTTTTCTCTGAACCCTTTGTCGCGATGTGTGAAATCAGGAGAGCAGCACATCATGGGGATCACCATTCCTTTATCCTCCACCATTCGTCTGAAAATAGGCCAGTTTTTTTGATCTTCCATTTCAAGAAAACCGGCATACCACTCCAATCCTTCAATTTCCAGCGGGGCGGCCAGCTTGATCCATTCGGAGAGTTTCATGGTACCGTCCTTGCAGAGTGCGTGCATAAATGCTTTTGGGAAAGCGGCTAATTTTGGCATTGTGTTTAGGTTTTTAAGGTTAAATTATATGGCTTTATGTATTGATTATAGACACATTGTTTGCCTTGCTTTTTGAGACGGAAGATGTAAGACCCACCACGGTGGGGTAGGCAGAAAAATCAATTTAAGATTTTACTTTAGTTTGGCCCTATCACTGTGCTTTCAAAAAAGCTTAAACATATGTTGAATTATTTTTTGGGAATTGTATTCGTGTCTTTTGGGGTATTTCGGCCGATCATTGGATGCTGTTCAAGATCTACTACCTGTCC
The DNA here is from genome assembly GCA_041688245.1 of Algoriphagus sp. GTDB lineage: Bacteria > Bacteroidota > Bacteroidia > Cytophagales > Cyclobacteriaceae > Algoriphagus. The sequence continues at coordinate 8,571 of JBDNIP010000368.1, read as the reverse complement.
GCTGATCGGTCCTGATTCATCTGAAAGCCAATAAATAGCGGCAGCAGCAATTTCTTCTGGCCATAAAATTCTTCCTGATGGCGCATACATAGCAGGGATGCTTTCATACCAAGTATCGGAAAGTCCATGTTGTTTCTTACGCTCTCGCTCTCTTTCCGTCAGCACCCAGCCCGGATTAATCTGATTTACTCTGACTCCATGTTCTCTCATCAGGACATCGCCGAGATTTCTACTCATTGTCATCAGCGCTCCCTTGGAAATACTGTAGGCCAAAAGGTTTGGTTCGCCACTCCATGCATTGACTGAACCAATATTCAGGACACAGCCCCGGTTATTACTTAATTCTGATAGGGCCGATTGAATTAAAAGGAATGGAGAAATGGTATTGATATCTAGAACTTTCTGGAGAAAAGTACGGTCTGTAGTTGAAATATTTGAGGTGCTTACCCAAGCAGCATTATTGACGATCGCATCGAGCTTGCCCCAAGTTTTAACAGCTACATCAACCAATCGATCGCTGCAGCCTTCATTTGAGATATCCTCGTGATGAAAAATAGCATGCTCGGATCCGATTTCTTGAAGTACTTCCATCCCCAAATCTTCCTCCAGCCCATGAAGTATAATCTTAGCACCCTCAGCTACGCAGTGCTTTGCGATTGCTTTTCCGATGCCTGTTGTACTTCCAGTTATGATGATGACCTTATCTTTGAGTCGCATTTCAAACAGGCTTCAAAACAGATTTGACAACTTGACCGGTATGCATTTTTTCAAAAGCGGTCTTCCATTCTGTAATAGGCCAAACGCCACCAATAATCGGTTTTACGTCCAAAGCACCACTTGCAAGTAGTGCGATCACTCGCTCCCATATTGGCCAATTATGGCTAAAGCTTCCCTGAAGTCTCACATTCTTTTGGATAATCGGATCCAAAGAAAAGTTGCAAGGTTTAGGTCCCCAACCAACTTTGGTGATCTGCCCATTCGGGCGAACTAACTGCATGGCGATTTGTAAAGTCTCACTCATACCTGCTGCATCTATGATCAGATCAGCTCCTAGTCCATCTCTTTTCTTTGCCCACTTTTCCGCATTTCCGATGATTGCTTCGCAACCATAATTCTTTACGATTGCTAATCGGCCTCGATCGGCCTCAAGTCCCATAACTGCCACTTCTGCTCCGCAAAGTTTGGCAACTGCAGCGCAGAGAATTCCGATAGTTCCCGGACCAATGACGATCACACGGTCACCTGGTTTGACAGAAGAGTTTTCAACCACAGCATTGTAAGCAACGCAACAAGGCTCGGTAAGGCAGGCTTCTTCAAAGGAGAGATTTTCAGGAACCATGTGGAGGCATCGAGCAGGAACTCTCACAAATCTGGTCATAGCTCCATTGACTCCATAGCCAAATCCTTTCCGTGTTGGATCGAGATTATAGAGGCCGACTTTGCTCATGGGGTTTTGACTGTCTATCACCGCCGCAGTTTCGCTGACCACTCGATCCCCAACTTTCCAGCCTGTTACTGTCGAGCCAAGAGAAACAATTTTCCCCCCAAACTCATGGCCTAGGACTACCGGATAATTGACTGGCCAGCTATGATCTGAAGTCCATTGATGAAGGTCGCTACCGCAAACCCCAACATTTTCAACTTCCAGAAGAATGTCGTCCACTCCGATTTCTGGGATTGGGATCTCTCTGATTTCAACAGAATGTTTTTCTTCGGCGTAATTAATTACCGCTGCGGATTTAGTACTTGACATGGCTTAGGATTTTTTGGGTGAAAGAGTTTCTTGACTATGGATGGCTTGGCAAATCATCCTCAATGATGCTTCAAGATCACCACCGGCAGTTTTGAATGAATCTGCATCAATCGTTAACGGTGCACCGAGAACCACAAGAGGTGCTCCGTATTGTGGGCATTGGATAGCTTGCTCCAGTGTAAGTCCACCGACTGCCTGCACAGGTATGTTTACCGCTCTTACAACTTCTCTCAGTTGATCAAGTGGACTTGGCATTCGATGGCCTGCAGCTGCAATTCCTCTTCGCTCATCGTAACCAATATGATGGATTACATAATCGCAGCCTAGGTCTTCTAGAAATTTGGCTCCTGCTACCATGTCTATACAGACCATATTGTCCCCCATGACTTTTATCCCAAAATCCTTTCCAGCCTGAACCACACATTTGATGGTTTCAGCATGGGCTCTTGCCATCACGACTACATGTGTAGCTCCAGCTTTGGCCATCATTTCTGCTTCCAAGTATCCTCCATCCATAGTTTTAAGATCCGCTACGATTGGGATTCCCGGGAAAGCTTCTCGGAGTTTCCGTACTCCGTGGAGCCCTTCGGCCAGAATCAAGGGAGTTCCGGCTTCTAGCCAATCTACTCCGGCACGCATAGCCAAGGCTGCGGTTTCCAGTGCTTCATCAATGTTGGTGAGATCTAAAGAGATTTGTACAATTGGCTTCATAGTTTTGGGTTTGAGTAGATACAGTATACTCTCAATTTATAAATTATTCTTTTATATAATACCTTACTAAAGGTTGAAATGACTAGTTAAGCATACCGCTCATTTTTGCTGATGAGCTTAGATAATTCACCTCTAATCTTAAAAATATTAGAATATTATATGGGCGGTCTCTGAAAGTGTCGATTTTACAGTGGTAAAAGTGTTTTTTTCAAAAAATTAATCCTATAGTTTAGAAAAAATGGTTATAAAAATTAATCCTGTAAAAGTTTATGATTCATTATTAGTAATGATAGGTACTCTGGTATCAGCAAACATTTTGGGCCTATTACATTCCCATTTTGGTTTGTTTGGAGAACGTCCGCACAAATCTTAGTTAATTTGTTTAATATGAATAGGGAAGGGAATATCCCCACGCTTTTTTCCGTTTTGCTCATTTTTCTTTGCTTTATTATTATTTATTTGATTGAGCGATCAATGAAAGAATCCAAGCAACCTTCTCATGGGTGGTTTTTGATGGGTTGGATATTCCTGTTTTTATCTCTTGATGAAGGAGCGCAGTTTCGCGAGCTCTTTGTTTCATCATTAGTCAGGTTAAGACTTGATACAACAGGTATTTTCTATTTTGCTTGGACGATTCCATATCTCATTTTGGTGATGTTATTTGTAATCGTTTTCATTTCTTTCTTAAGACGCCTTCCGGGTTAGACAAAAAATTTATTTATTCTCTCAGGAGCCATTTTCATTGCCGGTGTATAGGAATGAAGATGCTGGGTGGTCTTCGATATGAAGCTTATGGAGGGGCTGACGTTAATCACATGTGGATCAATACATTGGAGGAAACTCTGGAAATGGTCGGAATGGCAACTTTTTGCTATGCCTTACTAAATTTTGCAGAAGCTCGCATGACAAGCTTTTCTTTTCAATTCGTAACAGGCCCTTCGGATGCAGTACCTCAAAACATTGAAAAATATGAATCGAAAGAAGTGAGTCCTATAACCCAGAATTTAAATTAGAATTCCTATTCTGAACTATAACTATTTTAAAATCAATCGTTTCACTACATTAATTCACCTACCAGAACGGTACTATTTCTCATTAATTAAATGCTTAATTTTTTGCTTTCTTGTATCTTCCCAATAAAGATCGGGCCTGACTGTAAGGTACTCTAATGCAAAAATCTAGGTTATTACGATTCTTTTTTGTAGTCAACTTTCTGTCACTTACCTGAATGAATAGTGTCTGTGAAGAGTTTTTTATTTCTTCCGAAATAAAAAAACCTCAGCTAGTTCTTGCTGAGGTTTTATTTTAAGTGTAATTGGTTATTGCTGGAGTCTAGCCTGCACTTCTTGAATCAGACCTTCGTATTTTTTTAGAATTCTTGCCCAATCAGAAAATTTTTCATCGTCTTTCACAGTTACCTGATTTTGCCCGTCTAAGTAAGCTTCTTGACTGATTAGCTTAATGGCATAAGCGAGTTGGTCGGAATTTCCTCCGCTACTAACAATTACTCGCGTCCGGATGACACTGGATTGGAAGTTTTGAACCTGCCAAGAGGTAGTTAAGTAGCCGGTATTGAAATCTACTGTTTCCAGAATATCAAAATACCTAGTGATGATAGAGCTCAAGATTCTCCAAGATTCCTCAGAGGTATGAATGCTGTTAACTGGCACGGTAATTCGAACATTAGACAAATCCGAAGATACGGATGAGGTGTAGGCTTCATCTACTGTCATTTCTATAAAATCTGCCGTAGGAGGCTCTTGCATGTTGCTTTGATTGCAATAGCTTTTGGCGTAGCGGACAAATCCATCTTTTGAAATCCGAACCTCTACGCAAGCATTCCTAGAAACTTTGAGATCATAGCTTCCGGTGCCAATACGCTTACCGCCAATTTCTATGATTGCGTCATTTGGATTGGTAGTGATTTTTACTAATCGGTCTTCAAGCTTGGCTACTTCCCGAACCGGCGGCTCTTGATCTGCCTCTTTGTTACAGAATACTTTGGCGTATTCTACGTAGCCTTCTTTATTTACCGTCACGGTCACACAATCTCCAAATGGGATTTTGATATCTTGATTTCCTTTGCCAATACTGATTCCATTGCTAGTCACTAACCCATCAGTAGGTGATACTTCCAATCGAACTTCACGATCCTTGAGTTGGTAAAAATCTTTCAAGGGAGGAGTTTCTTTCTCAGGTGAATTGTAATAGGTCTTTTCGATTTTTGCAAAGCCAGGTTTTTTAACCGCCACTGTATGAAATCGATCTTTCTGTATAATTAGGTAAATTAACTTCGTCCCAACGAGACGTCCATCCACAAATATCTCAGCGTCATAAGGCTCCGCTGAAATCTCAACTTTTCGGCTATCAAGTAAAACGTTTTGGTCTTTGTCCCACTTTAGATCTCGATTATATTCCTTAATGACAGGTTCATATCCGACTTTGGTGACTTTAATTCGATTTTTTGAGTCTTTATTTAACTTATATTCGATCGATCCGCTACCGAGTTCTTGCTTATCCGAATCATCATAATCATTCAGCAAAATAAACTTTGCGTCAGAATGATTTGCAGTAATTTGAAGCTTTTGAGCTTGAAGTTGAATTGAAATACATAGTAGGAAAATTAAGGCGGGTAAAATTCTAAGTTTCATAGATTTGGGTTTGGGATTAATACCATGTAAATAATTGATTTCAACTTGTTTTCCCAAAAAATACAGCAGAATAATTCAATTTATATTGCCTCGAGCCAAATTTATTTTAACAAAACAGGAAAATCACCTACGATTTGAATTTAAGTCCAAGCTTTTTCAAAGAAGCCTAACCAATTCCCATGCATCACTTTTTGAATATCCTGATCGCTGTAGCCACGATTGGCTAGAAGCGTAGGGATTTTTTGCAAATCGGCGATCGATTCCAAATCATGTGGGGATTGTTCTTTGCCAAAAGCGCCATCCAAATCTGAGCCGATTCCGATGTGATTGGCATTGCCTGCAAGTTGGCAGATGTGATCCATATGATCGATCACAGTCGCTAGGCTCACGTTGAGTTGTTTTGGCATGGATTTCCCTCGCCGCCAATTGGGACTCAGCATCCAAGCATCCATGGCTGATCCAATCACAGCTCCTCGCTCAATCAATGCGTTGATCATGTCGTCCGAAAACTGGCGATTGTGATCCACCAATGCCCGACAATTGCTATGACTCGCCCAAACTGGACCATTATAAATATCCAACGCATCCCAAAAAGCCAAATCGCATAGATGTGTAGTGTCGAGGATGATTCCGAGCTCATCCATCTTTCGGATTAGCGCTTTCCCATCGGGATTTAACGGCGCTGAAGCATCTGTGCCAAAGGCATAGCGTCCCGGTCCGTAATGTGCTGGACCCAAAGCTCGGAGACCGTTTTCGTAGGCTTTTTCCAAATAATCCAGATTCACGATGGAATCTGCGCCTTCCAGTGAGAGTATAAATCCGATGGCCTTTTTATCTAACTCGCCAACGGAATTCCACTCTGCCAGATGTGCTTCCAATTCTATCCAATTCCGAATCCGGCGCATCTCACCTTGCTCGACCATCGCTTGGTACCATGCGAGTTGTCCCTGCGTTTGAGCCCAAGCCTGAGCGGGAGAGTTCCAGCCGGGAAGTGAATTCTCCGGAGCTACAAAGCGGGCGATTTGAGTGGCTACAACCAAACCGATATTTCCTTTTCGCAGTGCGGGTAGCGAAACCAAGGCATTTCCTCGATCGGGTTTGTCCTGCATGCCTTGTTCTCGGGAATTTATTTCAATAGTAGAACGGGTCAAGTCTCGATTCCACTCCAGCGCATTCATACTTAGATCGAGATGGGCGTCTATTGTAAACATGATTTTAGAAGCTTTGAATGATAAAGACAGTGGGAATCTTATGCAGCTCGATCGGTAACTTCTTCCATTCCTCGACTGTTTTGGTGAGGACCAGTTCGTCCGAAGCGGTCAGATTTTTTGCGATGCAAAGTCTGGTTTGCGGAGCCAAAGTGCTCAGGATATCTTCTAAAAGTTGATTATTACGAAAAGGTGTTTCCATAAAAATCTGGGCTCTTTTTTCTCGTGTCGACTCGGTTTCCAGCTTGCGCAAAGCCTGAGTTTTATCCTTTTTATCAATGGGCAAATACCCATGAAAGGCAAAAGATTGTCCCGAAAAACCTGAAGCCATCAGTGCCATAAACATGGAACTTGGTCCCGAAAGTGGCACCACCTGTATGCCTTTGCTATGCGCATGAGACACTGCCAAAGCTCCCGGATCGGCAATTCCCGGACAGCCTGCCTCGGAAATAATTCCCATGTCTGCGCCATTGAGCAAAGGCTGCATGAGTCGATTGATAGTCTCGGGGGCGGTATCTTTGTCGAGAATCTCCATGTGGAGCTCTTCGATATTCACTCCAAGTTTCAAGCTGCTGATATAGCGACGTGCAGTCCGAAGGTTTTCTACCAAATAGACTTTAGTATATAAAACCACTTCCTTGATCTGCGGACTGATGATGGATTGGGCTGTATTTTCAGCCAGGACATTGGGGATTAAGAAAAGCTTTCCTTTGGGCATTTTTTAATAGTGTGAATTAAGTATAAAGTTAAAAGTTAATGGGTAAAATCTTCTGCAATTTTCTTTAGCCATAAAGGTCGTCATAGTTTGACAAGCCCACTAGCTAATGTTTCATCAAGTAGCACAAAGTAACTGATTTGAAAAGGCGAGTTTGGGTATTAGATTTACTCCTAAATAATTTGCTTGGCTTTTTACTTCGGATATTTTGAACCGCAAAGATCGCTAAGGTTTCACGAAAGCGCGCTAAGTGACTGATTTAAGAAGGGGAGTTTGGGTACTATTCTAAGCCAGTAAATAATTTACTTGGCTTTTGGTCTGCAATTTTTTCAACCGCAAAGGTCGTGAAAGTTTCACTAAAGAGCGCAAAGTGACTGATTTGAGGAGGGGAGTTTGGGTATTAGATTTACTCCTAAATAATTTACTTGGCTTTTTACTTCGGATGTTTTGAACCGCAAAGATCGCTAAGGTTTCACGAAAGGGTGCAAAGTGACTGATTTAAGGAGGGGAGTTTAGGTACTTGGATCATTCAGTCAATTCCCAATCAATCTACTACTAATTCACAACAAAATTTAGGCGGTGATTTTTCTTTAATCTAAATAGGTTATCAAATGATGTTAAAGAAACAATTCAGTTAGACTCTTTTGTATATAATCAAAGTCAATTATCGCAACGTCTTTAGATTTTCGCCGAGCATGTTCCTGCTGGAAAGAGATTTTCCCGATGTCGTCTTTGAGGGCGAAAATTATTCTGTTTTCCATTCTACCAATTCCAGTAATAGCTCACTTTAACCTTGTTTAGATTGACTTTGAAATAGGCCAGAAGCTATCAGTAAACTGATAGCTTTTTTTGTATATTTTTGACCAAACATCAACTATGAAATCTAAAAGTTTACTAACTATCTTATTCATAACAATTTTCCTCAATTTATCTGCTCAAAACATCAAAGCTTTGGTGGGAGGGACTCTTATTGATGGTTACGGAGGAACTCCCATACGGAATTCGGTGATCCTTATCGAAAATGAAAAAATCATTGCTGTTGGTCAAGTCGGGACTTTGGCTGTTCCTGCCGGAGCAGAAGTAATATCTACTGAAGGAATGAGCGTATTACCTGGACTTTGGGATATGCATGTGCACTTGATGATCAACGGACACAGTGACTATGGCCATTGGGATAAGACATACATTGATTTGTTTGAATCAGTAATCATGCCTTCTTCAGCGCATCAGCTTTTGATGGCTAGGGTGACCAGTGCTCGAGATCTTGGAGCACCTTTGGAAGCGAGTATTAATGTGCGAGATAAAATTAATCGTGGTGAAATTCCCGGCCCCACCATCTACGTTTCCGGGCCATTTATCCAAAAAGCCCCCTATCCCAATACCGAAGAATTTCGCTGGGGAGTCAACGGGGTGGCGGATGCTAAAGCAAAAGTGAAGAAACTGGCAGATGCAGGAGTGGATGTAATCAAGTTGATTGATCAAGATCAGATGACTTTGGAAGAAGCCCAAGCGGTAGTTGATGAAGCGCACAAG
>JBDNIP010000367.1:0-4675 GCA_041688245.1 Algoriphagus sp. | reverse complement strand
ATCCAAAGTGCCTTGATCATCAGAAAGAATAATCAGGATATTGGGTTTTCTGAGTTTTAGAATTTCCCGATCCTTTTTTCCACAAGAGAATAGAAAAAAGACTCCAGCTAGCAGCATAGTGATCAAATATTTCATGGATTTAAAAGGTTTAAGTTTTGATAGGGTAGGGATTTCTACAAATGAAGAAAGGGCTAAATACCCGAATCTCAACAGTCTGAAATCTCTGATAATTTTTGATAAGTGTAAAATAAAGAATCCAACCGAAATCAAGACACTCAGAAAATACCCAATAGTGGGTATTGTTTTTTAAAAATATTCTTTTTTCAGATTTTTTAGTTTGGATACTAATAATATGTTTCACTTGTCCTTGGTTCATAAGGAGATCTTTTGAATAAAGGATAACCTTGGCCGGGGTTTCATTTTACTTGAAAAATAACTATGAAACCAAAAAGATTAATCACCCATTTCAAATGGGTGCTGACATTAGGATTAATAGTCCTGATTGGAAGCTGTATAGAACAGGAGTTTGAAATAGACTCATTAGCTAAAGCGGATTAAAATATAATTTCTACTACACAAAATTGGTATAGTATAAGTCCTGTGACATCGGAAAACTTAAATTCAAGAATTAAAAATCTGGTTGCTGGAGAACCAGATTGGAAAAAGGCGATAGAGTATATTCATAAGGGAAAAAGGGTTTTACAGATCCCGGCCAACCTTGCTGAAAAAAACCTCTTGGCTCAAGGAAATGGGAACATGAAAAAGAATTCCGGCGATTATCGTATCCTTCTTTTCCAACTGCAAGAGAATCAATTCAAACCTTATTTATTTAAGATCGAAAATGGCGAAGATTCATTTGACCCAAAAAACAAAAATTTGAAGCATCTCAATCTGAACCACATTCCAAAAGATTTCAGCGGAAAATATATGTTCTTCAATTTGGATGGAGGATTCGTTGGTTCTTGGAATATAGCCTCAGGGGAAAGAACAAGAGCGGTATCATATCGAAAACCAGCTTCATCTAAATCAGGAAAACCTAATGCAAGAATCTCAGACTATACCTATACGTGTACCATAACAACCTTCACAATATATGTACAAGCTGGAAGCGGAGATCCGGAGATTGTCTCACAAGTCGAAGTATACGATTGTGTATTTACGCCAGTCCCACCGCAATTTGCTCCAGCTGTCCCAGGTACAGGAGGAGAAGATCCTGGCTGCTACGAGCCACATACATATTTTGAAGGACATGTGGTGCCTTGCGATGAACCAGACCCTTGCAATAATTTTGATGATTTAGTGAATAAAGTTCTAAATACAGAAGGGGGGTTTGTAAATGATCCCATAGATAAAGGGGGAGCAACTAATAAAGGGATAGCATGGGAAACATGAAAAAGAGCTGCACAACCAGTACTAGGAAGAGACCCTACCCTTGAAAACTTACAAAACATTACTTCTGAGGATGCAAAGGCTATATGTAAAGCTTTATTCTGGGATTCTATCAGACTATCTGATATTGAGGATGGAGATTTAAGGTGGTTAATTTTTGATTTTCATGTCAACTCTGGTCCTTATGCGATGTATCAACTTCAAATAATATTAAATGAATTGGGTGCAGGTTTAACCGTAGATGGGATAATTGGTAGCCAAACATTAAACTTTATAAATAATTATGGCGACATTATTGAGTTATACAATAAATATAAAGCGAAAAGAATAAGCTTTTTGGAAAATTTAGTTTCTAGGAGTGTATCTAAATATTTGTCCAAATTCCCAAATGCTACAGAAATAGAATTAAAATCAAAAACTCAAAAAAGATTTAGAGATGGTTGGTTAAATAGAGTAAATGAATTTGTCGAAAAAACAATAGAAAATTATACTAATGTAAATTGTTAAATAAATGAAAACTACAATAATTTTATCAATATTATCGCTGATACTTTTAATTTCAAACAACTCTTATTCCCAAGACATCTCCGGAACCTATAGATGGAGCTATGATAATGGGAGAAATAATTTTGAAATTTATTTGAGTGTAAAAAATGCGGTAAGAGGCTCCACTCCCACTAGTTTCAAAGGAGAGCACTGCGGTGTTTTCGATGATGGGAAAAGAATGGATTGTAGTTACGAGGAGTTCTCGATAAATCTTAATAAAGTCTCTCAAAACGTTTTTACAGGCACAATTTTAAGTGCCTATGCCAGAACTATACATGATATAAAAGTCACTTATCTTCCAGCCACAGATCAAATTCATTGGGAAGTCACCCTTCAAAGAAGTGGGCAAATTTATTTCCCTTTAAATGTAATTATGGATAAATAAGAAATACTATTGGAAGGTCTAACAACCTTCCAATTTTTATTTAAGCCAAAAATATTCTTTCAAATAATGGAGAGCAAACAGGCACTGCTGAATGAAACTAGGTAAAAGGGTACTAACCATCAGTTGTATTTGAGTACGTTATGGTAGTTAATCTTTATCGTAAAAACTTGGGTTAGCCGCTAATTCTTCATTGAATTTCTGGATCAATTCCTCCAATTGCTTTACTAATTCAGGCTGACTTCCCGTCAGATTATATTTTTCCGAAGGGTCAGTATCGAGATCAAATAAAAGCGGCAAAGGGTCATCAAAATAGGTCTCTCCGGTTTGGCTGTGTGTACGAATATGAAGTTTCCATTTACTGTGCCTCACAGCAAAAACGGTGTTATCGTTTCCAAAATAATAGAAGCTGTCCTGCGTGGATTTTTGACCAAAAGCAGGGTTCAGATTTCCGCTGAGATCTACGCCATCGACAATTCGGTCTGTGGGGATTTTTGCTCCAGCCAATAGCAAAGCAGTCGTATAAATATCTTTGGTTGCGCCGAGATTCATTTCCACTGAGCCAGCAGCAATTGTTCCCGGCCACCAAGCAATGGAAGGTTCTCGCTGTCCGCCTTCCCAAGTACTGCCTTTTCCATCTCGAAAGAGTCCGGCCGAACCTCCTTGATCACCTTTGATGATCCATGGACCATTGTCCGAAGTAAACCAAACCAAGGTGTTTTCTGCCAATCCATTTGCTTTCAAATAGCTCAAAATTTCCCCCGCAGCCCAGTCAATTTCCTCAATTACATCTCCATAGAGTCCTCGTTTGGACTTTCCCTGAAACTCTGATCCGGGATTAAGCGGTACGTGCGGCATCGCAAATGGGAGGTAGATGAAAAAGGGTTTATCCGAATTTTTTCCAATGAAATCAATCGCTTGTTTCGTGTATAGTTTGGTCAATTTCGTCTGATCAGGATTCAATTCTAGGGTATCATTTCCAGACATCAAGGCGATATCTGGCCATTTAGGAGGGATCATATCGTTGCTGTAGGGTATGCCTACATAGTCATCAAAGCCATTTTGGAGCGGCAAAAAATCAGGTTTTGTCGTACCCAAATGCCATTTTCCATACATGGCTGTGGCATAACCTTGCCCTTTCAATCCTTCTGCCAAAGTAACTTCCTTGGGGTGAATTCCTCGTGGTGAATCCGGATTCAGCACCCAACCAAATCCCGATCGCCCAGGATATCTCCCCGTCAACAATCCATATCGACTGGCTGTGCAGGCAGGAGAAACAGCATAGAAATTGGTCCATCGCATGCCTTCCATCGCCATCTGATCTAGATTTGGAGTACGGATCGTGGGATGCCCGTTGATTCCCAAGTCACCATAGCCCATATCATCCGCGAAGATGACGATGATATTGGGTTTTTGCTGCGCAAAGTTTGGGGCTGAAATAGCTACAAATAGGGAAATTAAGATTAGTAATAGTTTCATGATTATCGTGTCAAAATACCAAGTTCGGCGAAAGTAGCGAAATTTCCATCCGTAGTTTTAATCGCTTTCAGGCAAATAAATCGAGCTTCTACCGAATCAAATCGAACTTCCTGAAGAATGGGATTATTGGCAATATTGGCGAATTCTCCTTTGGCAACGCTAGCCCAAATTTTCCCATCGGAAGAGATTTGAAACTCATAATTCTGAATAAATCCACTTGGATACCTTGCCTGCATGGGTAAATAGGTAAAGCCTTTTAAAAGGTAACTTTCTCCCAAATCGAGGATCAACTCATTCTCCGTACTCGTCCAAAAAGTGGCCGGATTTTCATCTATTGCCTTTTCGGAATCTGGATTCGAAGTAGTCCATTTGGCTTTGGCTAGGTCTAAATTGACTTCAAGAATCTCGCTGCTTTCTTCCGTATTCGGATCAAAACTTATCGCCTTCAAGGTCTTCGCTTCAAGCAAAGAAATGGGAGTCGAATAAATCAAAGTTGGCTCGCTTCCATCCAAACTATAGCTGATTTGCAAATCAGAATCGGAAGTAATCAAGGTTATCGCTCCAGACTTTTCACGCTTGAAACTTGGAGGAATTAATAGTGCAGGGGCATGATAAACCCCCAATTCGGAAATGACTGGAATACCTTTTCCTTCTTGAAAATTAATTCGAACCTTCCTCGCTTTTTGAAGGGGAAATCGAAGAATTCGCTTGTACCCTATCGTCGTACCTTCAGCGATTTTCTCCCAAATTCCATTTACTTCTTTTTCGAGGGAAAATGCTTTTTGACGCTGCCCCATTAGCGTATATTCCTGAAGTAAGAGCCGATTGAATGCCGTTTCTTTTCCAAAGTCCAATTCAACATATGCTGAAATCTCTCCT
>JBDNIP010000366.1:0-1942 GCA_041688245.1 Algoriphagus sp. | reverse complement strand
TCGAGACTGGATTTGGTGCTGGTTTTTTATCCCAATCTTCCCGGTCTGTCACGATTCCGGCAAATACCAAATCAATCACGATGATCGATTATAAGGGGAATAGTAGTCCATTTGATATGAGGAAGATGAACTAATCAGCCATAAAACTTACCTGGTTTTGCCTCGCAAATCTCCACGATCAAGTCTGCTACTTTATCTGTCACATCTTCAAAATAAAGCCTCCCTTTCTCAGGGGAGGCTTTTTTTGGATTGCCTATCCCAGTGTCTTCAGTGACTTCTGACCATTTGCGCTCCGCCCAAGCCCACTTCTCTCGAATGCCTTTTATTTTGGATTTTTTCTCAGCTCCCATTCCTGCTTGATCCAATGGAAGTACCAGTTCGGGATGCAAATGCATAATCAAAGCAGTTTCCATTTCATCAGCATGATCCCCACTTTCTTCGAAATAGGCTGATTTGTCCAAGGCCTGAAACCAATTGCAAGTGAAAAGCATCATTTCCGGAAACTTCAATCCCAATTCCCGAAGCATCGTCTTGAAATCATTGCCACCATGGCTATTGATGATCAGAAACTTCTTGATTCCTTGGCGATTCAGCACTGTCAAAATATCCTGAAGTATGAGTAGCTGAGTGCTTGGGTTGAGATTGATATCTAAATAAATATCAGATTGACCTGTATTTACCCCAAAAGGTATAGTAGGCATGATCGTCACGTTTGCACCCTTATCCCAAGCTTTTTTTCCCGATAATTCTGCAATTGCATCAGCCTCATAGACATCGGTACCGTAGGGTATATGATAATTGTGAGCCTCTGTTGCCCCCCAAGGTAAAACTGCTAACTCGAAACGGTGGGATTGGAGATCTTTCCAATTTGACTCTTTCAATAGGTATGGCTTCATCGCTTATTTTTTAGAATGTATTTGATTAATAAGTAGCCACTTTCAGCCCTTTTTTAATAATTTAACATCGATTCTAAATTACTGCATATGTATCAAAGAAGAAAATTTATAAAACAGTCACTTCTCGGCTCAGCCATTTTTATTCCGGGAATATCAACTGCTACTGCTCAAGAACAGAATAACAAATCAGTACTAATTGGAGAAATGCCATTGATACTCTCCACTTGGGTTCATGGATTGCCAGCAAATGCTGCAGCATTTTCGAAGCTCAATTCAGGTGGAAGTATTTTGGATGCTGTGGAAGCTGGAGTTAGGGATACAGAACTTGATCTTGACAATTTGTCTGTTGGCCTTCAAGGTTTGCCGGATCGGGAAGGGATTACCACGCTTGATGCTTCGATAATGACCGGCGATGGGAATTGTGGATCTGTTGCCTTCGTCAGACAGGTAAAACATCCAATAAGCCTAGCTCGAAGAGTAATGGAGAACACGCCACATGTGATGCTGGCAGGTGAAGGAGCTAGACAGTTTGCAATAGCGGAAGGATTTCCGCTTGAGGAGGAAGTATTAAGTCCAAAAGCAGCAGTGGAGTATGCCAAATGGAAGGGAAGTAGTCAGTATAAGCCGATTATTAACATTGAAAATCACGACACTATTGGCATGATTGGGATCGATGCTAATGGGAATATGGCAGGAAGCTGTACGACTAGTGGTCTTGCTTATAAAATGCACGGAAGAGTAGGGGATAGTCCAATTATTGGAGCAGGGTTATTTGTGGATAATGAAGTTGGGGCTGCCACAGCTACAGGGTTGGGTGAAACGATCATTAAGATTTGTGGAAGCTTTTTAATTGTGGAGTTAATGCGTCAAGGAAGGACTCCTCAAGAAGCTTGTGAAGAGGCAGTAAGAAGATTGATTTCGAAAAACAAAAATATCGATGACATTCAGGCGGGGTTTTTAGCTATAAATAAGGAGGGCTTGACCGGAGCTTTTGCTGTTCATCCCGGATTTAATTTTGCAAGAGCTACGGTAAAAGAAAATACATT
>JBDNIP010000365.1:0-8405 GCA_041688245.1 Algoriphagus sp. | reverse complement strand
GTTCCTTGGAATACCTGTGGAGCTACTCAAGCATCGGTTTTAGGAGTGGCAACTTTGGTATATGCACCATTTTGTTTTTTTAATATTATTAGTCCTATTATGACCATTCTTTATGGTTATTTGAAAATAGGAATTCATTATTATGAGGAGGGTGAATTAGACGGGTAATTATGATACCATTAAAAATTACAAAAGAAGAAATTAATGAACTGCCTCTTGGGCAGTTTGAGGGCGAAATTTTTTTAATCGAAGATTTGGAAGATGTGGAGGAAGTTGCTGACTTTTTAGCGCAACACAGTGCAATTGGATTTGATACCGAGACAAAGCCCGCTTTTAAGAAAGGAGTGATTAACAGGGTTTCACTGCTTCAGTTATCAACTACTTCGCAATCTTTCCTATTTCGAACGAATAAGATTGGTTTTCCGGATTTGATTCGGAATGTTTTGGAAAAAGAACATATAATTAAAATTGGCGCTGCGGTCCATGATGACATCAAAGGCTTGGCTAAGCTAACAGACTCTTTCCATCCTAATTCGTTTTTCGATTTGAATGATGAATTGAAAAAGGTGGGTTTCCAAAATGTAGGGGTTAGAAATCTATGTGGAATGGTGCTAACGATGCGAATTTCAAAATCTGAACAAGTATCTAACTGGGAGGCACAAACGTTAACCCAAAAGCAACAGCGCTATGCTGCTACGGACGCATGGGCTTGTTTGGAGATTTATAAGAAATTAAAGGAAGAAGGTTATTTAGACTCGCTTTTTTAATCTAAAATAGTTAAGGATAATATGTCCTGTAGGGAGTTTCTAATTTGACCTTCGAGCCCTATTCTGACTTCTATAGTCATTATGCAGTCCAAACCCATCTTTTGACTTAGAATTGACAGATCGTGGGCTTTTACCAGTTTCATAACTTCATTTAAATCGGCGTAAGGAAAATTAATTGTTATCCTACTAATGATCAATTCTTCTGTGATTTCATTGTCTTCGATTGCCATGGTAGCAGAAGTTTTATAGGCATGGATCAATCCACTGATACCAAGTTTTGTTCCTCCAAAATACCGAACTACTACTATTAGACAATTGGTGAGCTGATTTGATCTTATTTGTCCTAAAATAGAATCACCGGCGCTGTGATTAGGCTCTCCATCATCGTTGGCGCGATGGTTGATTCCATCTGTTCCAAGGTTCCAAGCATAGCAATGATGTCGGGCATCAAAGTGTTTTTTTCGTAATTCCTTAAGCTGGCTTTTAATTGCATCCTCATCTATTACAGGAAATGAGTAATAGAAAAATTTGCTACTTCGCTCTTTAAAAAGTCCTGAGCTTTCCCGTGCTAGGGTTAAAAAAGTATCTTCAGTGCTAGAATCTGAACTTGTTTTGCTAGTCATGGAGAGAATTTCATATTTACTCAAGTTATAAAATTAAGTCTGAAACAACCTTTTTTCTTTTCTTTTGTCTTAATTTTAAGTTGAAATTCTTCAAAAATGGAAAATTCAATGCTCATCCAATCACCTTTTCTCTTCGAATTTCCCGGTGAGAAAAGTGATAGTGGATCCTTGAATTTTTGGGAAAAAAACTTGCTTTTTCCGCAAGGTATACAACGTTGCTTTTGGATCACAAAAGTTGATGAGCATACTATTAGAGGGAATCATGCACATTGGCAAGAATCACAGCTCTTGGTAACTATGCATGGATCAGTGTCTGTCTTTGTCCAGTCGGTTTCTGGAAATAGATTTTCTTATACATTAAATTCACCGGCTGTAGGGCTATATGTGCCCCCATTAAACTGGGTAAGTATCAAGTTCACTGCGAAAGCTGTGCTGTTGGGCATTTCAGATCAGGAATTTGCAGAGGAAGATTACATACGAGACAAACATTATTTTGAAAGCCTTAGAGAACGATATATTTGATTTGGAAAGATTTCAGATTTTTGAATCTGTCCAACTAGCTAAAGATTATTTTTTAGCAAATATTCCTATTATAGGATTACAATACGTAGACTACATAGATCTAAAAAACAGTAAAGTCAAAATTTCTATTGCCCTTGCGATCACACCTGATCAACATGCTATCTCACTTCCTAGCACGCCCTTTGGTGGGTTTTGGTGCGACACTGAAATAAGTCCAAAATCTTTGCATGCTTTTTTGGTTTTAGTCGAGCAATCGTTGAAATCAAGGGGTGTCAAAAGCATCACGATTGTTCAATCTCCAAAAATCTACGAATCGCAATCTGATCTAGTTAATTACTTTTTGTTTAAATCTGGTTGGACGCTTCAGAACATGCTCAGTCATCAGTTTTTTTGTGGTGCAAAGAAAATCAAGAAATTCCTTCAATCTGAAAGTTCAAGGATCCGAAAAAAGATGAAGTCCAATAGCTTATCCAGTAGTCATAATTACATTTCAAATTTTGACTTTTTAAAAAAAATTAAGATCTGGAATACTCAAAAGGGCTATGAGTTTAATATTAATGAGGATTTATTGGTTCAGCAGGTGTCTAGCTATCCAGACCGTTATTTTTTAATTAAATTGCAACAAGGCGATCAGATCGTTGGTTATACCTTGGCTGTAAAGTTGACCTCAAATTCAATTTATTATTTTCTATCCGCCTTTGACTCTGCGATGAATCTAACTGGTGGTGGAGATTTTCTATTGTTAGAACTTTTTTTACTTGCCAAGGATCAAAAAGTTGATTTTATTGATTTGGGTTCATCCGATGTGGGAGAATGTCCAAATTACAATTTGATGTTTTTTAAATCACGATTTTCAAATGAGATCTCAAGTAAAATGACATGGTATAAGGATTTTCAAAATGACGATTTCTGATCGAGTTAGTATCATATGTATAGCCTACAATCATGAGAAGTGGATTGAGGAGACCTTAGAAAGTGTCAGACTTCAAGATTATTATTCTAAGAATTTGATAATCATTGACAATGGAAGCACAGATTCTACTCCTGATATTATTAGACGATGGGCAAGTCAAAGGGTGGGTAGTATGTCTGTGCAGACTATCTTTAAAACTGAAGAAATGCCTTATTGTGGTCTATTCAATGAATCTTTAGCCACTATTTCCAGTGAATATGTAGTAGACTTATCTGGGGATGATGTACTTTATCCAGACCATTTATCCAATTCAATAGCTCAATTAAAAAGAGCTCCTTATGTGGCATTCGTGTATTCTGATGCTTATATCCTATCCAGCGAAGGAGAAATTAGAACGTTTTACAAAAGGAATTCTTCTGGTGAACTTACGGAAGAGATTATGCAAGGTGAACTTTATGAAACACTTATCGAACGTAACTACATTTGCTCACCTACCATTGTTTTCAGTGCAAAATTTCTAGAGAAAGAGGGTGGTTATGATTCGGGTCTTTATTATGAAGATTTTGATATTCAACTTCGGTTAGCCAGAAAATATCCCATCGTTTTTTCTGATCATATTGGAGTACTTAAACGCGAACATCTAAAATCACTATCTTCTGGACAGTATCAGCGGCACAAGTCAAGTATGCTTCCAAGCACACTTATAGTTTGCCAAAAAGTCAAAGCAATGAATATTCACTCTGAAGAGGATGTAGCTTTAGGTAAGCGTATCCTATATGAACTGAAACATGCACTTTGGTCTGCTAATTTTGATCCTGCTGAAGGCTTTGTCAAGTTAGGCGAAGAAGTCGGATTAAATGGGATTACGTTTTCGATTTACAAATTTTGGCTAAAAAAACGCTATGATCTTTCTTGGCTTTACCTTCAATCTACCTAATCAGCCCACTACTATTTCCGTGAAGGCTAGGTCTGCATAGTAGGTTTCCCCAATTCTTTGAATGTCAGCAGCTGTAAAACGCTTTAAAAACTTTAATTTCCGGTCGAAAAAATCTAAGTCTAATCCTGAGAAATGAACAGCTTTGAATTGGTCTAGTAAATCAAACGAAGAGCTAAACCCAGCTAGCATAGTTCCAATAAGGTAATTCCTTACCACCTCAATTTCATCGGCCGGAACTGGATTTTCTATCAGTTCGGTGATTTCTTTGTAAATCTCAGAAATACATTCATTAACATGTGATTTTTTGACATCTGCGCTAATGACCCAGTAGTTAAACTCACCAATCTCTGCCAAGCTACTGCTGATTCCATAAGTGTGACCTTTGTCTTCTCTAATGTTTTTGATAAGTCTGGACCCAAAATAACCTCCAAGAATTGTGTTGAAAACAGATAAGGGAATGTAGTCAGGGTGGGTCTTCGGAATTGACCAATGCCCTATTCGAATGCTACTCTGAATTGCTGATGCCCGAATTTCATGATCCCCCGGGCTACTTGATATTTCCTGTAAATCAGTGGTCGGTTGATGAACCCTATTTGGAAGTGATTCAAGTGATGCTATTAAGTCATCCAACTCCGAAGAATTCAAATCCCCAGTAACAAAAATCTCTACATCTTCCCAGAGGTGTTTATCATAATAAGAGCGAAGCATGGCTACTGTGATCAATGAAACTTCCTCTAATGTGGCTTCAAATCCAAAAGGATGGACTGCTCCGAATAGACTTCTCCGTAACAATTGACTAGCTCGTGAGGCAGTTTTCTCGTTTGAAAGTTTTATGCTCAATTTGCGCTGGGACTTTCGTTTTTCGAGTAGTTGCTCGGGGAAAGTAGCTTTAGTAAATAATGAACAAAAAGTAGGCATTACCTGAAAAATATGCTTTTTGGTGGAAAATAAGCTCAAACCTTCTCTGGAGTACGTGGAGAATGGATTAATCTCCGATGCATGAAAGTCAAAAAAATCAGCAATTTCCTCTCCCGATTTTTCAGAAGTCCCCTCTTGCAAGAGCTGTAATGTAAAAGAGGGCACAAGACAATGATTTAGAGGTAATGCGCATCGATTACTTTTCGATACCAATTCTACTTTAATGGCATTGATTCCCGGAGTCTCTGCGTGATACAAAAAAGCTCCATTTTTTAGCTTTTTTTTTAAAGGTATACTAGTTTCAAAATCGTCTGGAATTTTAAATTCAGGTGCCTTTGATCGGTCTAAAAGCATTAATTATTTGGTATAGTGTAAAGTAGTGAAAATCTAAGAGTCTCAGCTAATGGATGGTTTTGTGTCTGTGGAACTAGATAAGAAAAATCAAACCCAAATTTGGTAAGGTCAAACCCGACTCCCATAGTGAAATATCTCCTACCTCCTTTATTTGGGTTTTCGTAAAAATATCCGCTTCGCAAGGCAAACTTATCATTGTATGTATATTCTACACCAAATGAGATAATTACCTCTTGCATTTCTTCTGAAAATCCTCCCGGAGCATCACCAAATGAGCCAAACATTCCCGAAATTAATGGACGGTTAGGATCTTTGCCATTACCGGGTGATATGATCAGATTCCCATTCTCGTCAGTTTCTAAAGAGCCATCTTCATTAGTTGAATAGATCGGAGGAGTAGGTACCAGTAGCTTATTGAGATCTAATGCAAAAGTAATTTTATTTGTTGGATCTAAATTTATTGAATAGGCAGCTCCTATTCTGAGATTGGTTGGAATATAATCCAAATCGTCTGCTGAGTTGTAAGTGATCTTAGGTCCTATGTTAGAGATGCTTAATCCCAATGAGAAGTTACCCTCCTTGGATCCCGAAAAAATTGGTTTGGAATAATATAGACCAACATCAGTACCTACACTTATTCCAGCTCTACCCTCTGACCCGCCTGCAGATGAGATGTTGCCAGAGAGGTTGGAGTGAATGAAACGTGCTGAAATTCCCAAACCCAATGTAGATGATAACTTTCTCGAATAAGTACCTCCAATAGCAATATCCCTCGGGTTAAATTCTCCTAATTCATTTCCAAACTCATCGGTCAATTGAATATTTCCCATGTTAAAATATCGAAGATCAAATCCGAATGCTGAAACTTCGTCAATTTTAAAAAAGCCAGTTAAATAGCTCAATGACATATCGTTTACCAACTTCCCAAGCCATGGCGAATAAGAAAGTGAAAACCCCATTTGATCATCTACAAATGCTAATTTCCCTGCATTCCAATGAGCTGAGCTTGCATCTGGAGATGTAGCAACACCAACATCACCCATTGCTGAATGGCGAGAATCAGGTGCAAAATTCAAAAATGGAACAGCAGTAGTAACTACCCTTCGGTTTGGGTCTTGACCAGATATGATGACACTATTTTGACCATAGGTTGATAAAGTAGCCAAAGTAAAAATCCCAAGAAGTAGGCTTACCCTATTTGTTATGGCTCTTTTTTTCATTGAATAACAATTTTTCCACTCACGGTATCGAAAGAATTATCCAGTTCCGATTGAAGTGTTATGATGTAAATATAAGTTCCTTTTGCTGGATTTTTGGTTTGATTTTGATAAAAAATCCAAGACAAATCATTGATGAGATATTGAGTCTTGACTAAACGTTGATTTTGCGTAAATAGTATTTTTCCGTCATTTTGATATACCGACAATGTGAGTGAAATGTTTTCGCCAGGTCTATTGTGCTCAATATGAAACTTACTTTCAGTGCTCGTTGGATTTGGAAATGTCTTATGATTGATGATTTTGAGATTTTTACTTCCTTCTACGATAATCTCTTGCACATATTCGCTTCCATTACCCAATGTGTCCCAAGCTTTAATTTTTACAGTATTTTTACCTTCATTTAGTCCCGTCAAATCTAATTTAATACTTCCTTGTCTAAACGAGTTTTCTAAGGCTTCATAAATAGAATTGATTGCTTGATATTCCTGATTATTTATTTGGATCTGCATTGATTCCTGTGGATTCAGGTTTGAAATATTGATTCCATTTTCATCCTTAAACTCTGCGAATATCGTAACGACTGTTGAAGAAAAAATCAGTTGATTACTGACTGCATTTCCAAATCTGGCCTTTATCTCAGGTCCTATGTTATCATTTGGGACACTATTTAAGTCACCGCCTATGATTGGGGTAAGGGTTCCATAAGCTTCTGCTTGATCTCGCTCCCGCCTACCCCATATCCTAAGATTTCCATTACCGAAATCAGATTTTGTATTCTTTGGGAGGATCAATTCTCCTTTTATTAATCCTCCGCTGATAGATCCGCTACCTTTGAAAAGTAGTATTGACTCCTCTTTAAATTCCGCCGGTGCACTTTCATCACCTAATGTTTCGGATAGTTGATATTTGTCTTTAAGCTCGATGTGATAAGTCCCCGAAAAATCATCAATCAAAGTGTTGTTTTCCAGATTCATGATTGCTGCTTCAAATATGACTCGTTGTAGACCCTTAAGTGTATCTAGATTAGCGTTAGAATCAGCATCTTTCAAAGCTGTCATGATGATTTTAAATCTTGGAATTGCAAGACGCATACTTGGATCACCCAGAAGACTGAAATTGCGATTGAGAGATCCGTTTAAACTGCCATTTTTAGTGTTTTTAAATATGGTTCCTAGGTCTTGATATTTACCATTTTCTTCTTTTAGTACGGTTTCGATAAATGCTTCGTTTAAGGAAAAGTTCACACTACTAAAAACTGGTCGACCTGTCGAAAGCAAGGCTATTGCACCTTTATCAGTTGCAATTAGGAGTTCTTCAGCGGCCGATCTAAAGAACGGACTGTCATGTCGTCCAAATTCACAGGTAGCAGTCACCCATAGTGCTAACTGATTCTGTTGACCCCAATTCTGTATGTCATTAACCAAAAAAATCTCTTCGACTGTAAGTGTAGTTTCATTTCCATGCCCGACATAATTAAGAAATAGTACCCCACGATCAAGCTGATCTACCAAGGCCTTTTTTGCTTCAATGGAGGATTGTCTGGAGCCATTTTTTTCTTGAATAAATCGATCCAAATAAATTTTTTCAAGCTTGAGATCTGGATTTTGAGCCAACAATGAAGCAGCATGTACTTCAGTATCTCTGAAATGGATGTTATTATCTGCATCATCAGCTACCAAGGCGATAGTTTTCTTCCAATCTCCTGGTTTTTGATTTAGCTCATAATCAATTATTTTATTTATCACAATCAAAGCTTCGGAACCATTGATTACCGGCAATCTTCCTACACCGATTTTCATCATTTCATCGCCTTCCCGGCTTTCTCCCCAAACACCAGATCCCCAATCCAGTAAACCGAAATAATCGTCAGAACTAAATGTACTTAGTGGATTTAGACTGTTTCGGGAAGTGTATATGGGTACTAAATTTGGACGTCCTCCAAGTTTTCCTTTGTAGTCAAAAGTTCCTTTACCCAAGATAATCAGATTCTTTAGTTTGCCGCCTTTGTGGTAATGCCAAGCAATAAAATTCCGAATGGCATTTAGGTCTGGATTTCCATAGCCAAACGAATCGTAAATCTCATTGACTAAAGCCACTTCAGCAAAAATTCCCATGCCCAGTTTATGCATGCGAAGTTTCTCTGCCGAATTC
>JBDNIP010000364.1:0-5785 GCA_041688245.1 Algoriphagus sp. | reverse complement strand
GCTGATTTGCCATTTCGATTGAATGATTTGTACCCCTTGTTGAAAGAAGACTTCAGTAATTTCATCTTGCCAATAATCTCTGAGAATGACAGCTATAAGTGATACTTCTTGTTGTCGCCAAATAAAAATCTATACTTTGGAATACAATAAACCCATATGCGAACACTAATTCTTCTAGTTTGGATAGTTATCCTTGGTTTTACTCAAACTTCGGCTCAGGTAGAAAACTCCAAGGAAGAGTTTTCCATTGACGTATTGAATGTTAGAAGAGGTCTCTTGAGTAACTTCGTGACGAAGGTGGTTTCGGATGAGAAGAATCTCAAGTTTTTTGCCACTGAGGGAGGCATCTCCCAATTTGACGGGTACAATTTCACCAATTATCAGCCTAGAGAAGAGTATCCGGGATTGGAAAACGAAAATATTGAAACCCTCTTTAAAGACAAATCCAATATGATTTGGATTGGGACCAAAGAAGGAGGGCTTTCTCTTTTGGATACCCGGAAAAACACGTTCAAAAATTTCAACCATATTTTTTCATCCATTACTTCTCGAAAGCTTCGAGTCATCTCCATCAACCAAGCTGAAAATGGTACAATCTGGATAGGCACTTGGAGTACAGGAGTATTTGTTTTTGATCCGGAAACCGAAAAAATGATTCATCATTTTCCCTCGGATCAGCCGGTATACAATATTATCAGGGATCGATACGATAATATTTGGTATATCGCTGGAAGAGAACTACACAAGTTTGATCCATCTGAGGACCGTAAAATCAAATTTCAGACTTCGAGAAATTTCTACAACCTGGTCGAAGATCCTTCCAGAAATAAAATCTGGTTGATTGGTAATAAGGATAGAAAAATCACCCTTGGAAGTTTTGATTTTGAAAGTCAGCAGATCGAGGAGCGGATTTTAGATTGGGAAGCTCGCTTTATGAAAACCATTGCGATCGATTCCCAAAATCGATTGTGGCTAGGAAGCTGGGGAGATGGACTTTACATCAGTGATTCCGAAGTGAAGGATTTTAAAAGAGTAAAAACAACCCCTCAGGACGGCTCACCAGACAATATCAACTACTCCATTATCCTGAGTATAGATTTCGATAAGAAAGGGATCGCATGGCTGGGGACGGCGCAGGGAGGGGTTTTAATACTCTATCCAAACAAGGGATTTGAAATTTCCAGAAATCTCGGAAATAGCAAATCCCTGGATTATAACGTCACTGCATTTTATCACGATCCATCAGGAATTGACCTGCAAGGGACATTGACAGAAGGAGCATTTTATTCAGCTACTAAGGTTGGGCTTGATCAGGTTGGACGTACAGGATCAGGACGGGTAAATTGTTTTTATGAGAAATCTGGATTTCTCTTTATTGGAACTGCAAACGGTCTTTTTGTGGTGAAGAATAAGAATTTTTCTTCGCCGGTGCACCTTTTTCCAAATCAAAAAATCACTTCTATTCTTTGGGATTCGAAGAATAGTCTCTGGCTGGGTACTCAACAGTCAGGGTTGAAGGTTGCCACTTTTTCTGAAAACCTTGAGGAGTTGAAATGGACAGTCTTTTCAGAAAACAGTACGAATTTTCCATTGCCGAATAATCGGGTAAGCCAGATCAAAGAGGATGATCAAGGGAGGGTTTGGATTGCTACTTATTCCGGAATCAGTACTTTTAGAGAGGAAGATCGACGGATTATCTCTCAGTCTGAGCTTTTAGGATCCGATGTGAAGCATCAAATCATCAATGATTTACACATCCAAGGGAATGACTTGTATTTGGCTACTCCAAAAGGTCTGATCCAACTTGAAAAAACAGCCCAAGGGTTGAATTATGTCCGAACTTTCGATAAAAAATCAGGTTTGAGTAACGATTTTATCTGCTCCATTGAGGAGGATTTATCCGGTAACTTTTGGATCAGTACCATTACCTCAATCGCTAAGATTTCTACAAAAGAGGGCAGTATAATCAATTTTGACCGGGAAGACGGGGTCATGCTTAGTTCTTTTCACATTGGGTCTTCTTTCCGAGATCATCTGGGCAAAATCTATTTTGGTGGTTCTAATGGCTTGATTTCCTTTGATCCAAATCAGATTTCGGAGGACTTCTCACTTCCTGAGGTTGTCTTGACCAAACTTACCGTGAATAACAAAGACCTGAAGGTTGGAGAAGAAGTAGACGGAGAGGTCATGTTGGAAAGTGTAATCCAAGACACCGAGCGGATCGAGTTGGGTTACAGTCAAAACCATTTGTCGCTCAGTTTTACGGTTAATGATTTCCTTGGACCGGATGATATTTTCTACGCCTATCGGCTCAAAGGGCTTCAAAATGAATGGATTAGTCTTGGTCCGACTAATCAAATCAGTTTTACAGGTTTGCCATGGGGAGATTACGAGTTGGTCCTTAGAGCTAGTCGAAATAATCAGGATTGGAGTCCCGACCGAAGTCTTTTCATTCATATTAATACTCCACCATGGTTGACTTGGCCAGCATTTTTATGCTATGGCTTATTGGGAATAGGGATTCTGTTTTTGATTAGATCCATCTCCAGAAGAAAAGTACGGCTAGAGGCAGAGCTCAGGATTATCCAAATCGAAAAAGAGAAAGAACATGAGCTGAACGAAGCGAAAATCACTTTCTTCACCAACATATCTCACGAATTCCGCACTCCGCTTACTCTGATCCTAAGCCCGATCACAGAACTGCTCAGTAGTTTTGAGCTCAAAGATCAGGTGACAGAAAAGCTTCATTTGGTGGAAACCAATGCGCTAAGAATGCTTAGACTGATCAATCAACTACTGGATTTCAGAAAATCAGAGCATGGCTTATTAAAACTCAATGTCAGCCAATATGATTTTGTCAGTTTTGCCAAAGAAGTTTATTTGAGTTTTAAAAATCTGGCCATAAAAAAGAAAATAGACTATCAGTTTGAGAGTCAACTTCCAGAGCTTCAATTAATGTTTGATCGCAATCAGCTCGAAATCGTATTGTGTAACCTGCTTTCAAATTCCTTCAAATACACGAAGGAAAATAGCCAAATTAAAGTTTTGATTTGCTTGGAAGACGAACAACTTAAGGTGTCCGTCCTGGACAATGGGATAGGGATGAATTTGTTGGAGTCAACTCGGGTTTTTGACCGGTTCTACCAGGTGCAAAATGCGGAGACCTCAAATCTGGTGGGAAGCGGCATCGGCTTGGCTTTTTCGAAAAATATTGTTGAACTGCACGAAGGAGAAATAGGGATTCATAGTGAAGAAGGTAAGGGAACGGAAATCTTTTTTACTTTGCCACAGCTCATGCCGGAAAATATCAACATTCCAATTCCACTGGAGCAACAGGAAAAACTTAACGATTTGGATTTTGAACATAAAGATGTCCTCAAGATCGAAAATTCTGCCAAGGCCTTTCGGATTTTGATCGCAGATGACAATGAAGACATCCGAACCTACCTCCGAAGTTTGCTCGAAAGTGAATATGAGATTCTTGAAGCAGAAGATGGTTTACAAGCTTTGGAATTGATCCAGCTCGAACTGCCAGATCTGGTGATTAGTGACGTGATGATGCCTAAAATGGATGGGATCAAACTTTGTCATGAAATCAAAAGTCAAATCAACACCTCCCATATTCCAGTCATTTTACTTACAGCACGTACTTCTATAGCTTTTGAAATGGACGGGCTTCAGACAGGTGCAGAAGACTACATCACCAAACCATTCAATCCGGGAATAGTCAAAACCCGAGTTCAGAATATCTTAGAAAATCGCAAAAAGCTCCGAGAGTATTTTCTGAATAAGGTTCGCTTTGAGCCAGACTCCAAAGAAGTCGTCGAAAATGATCTCGATGCACAGTTTATTGAAAAAGCTATCGCACTGGTCAATGACAATTTGCAAAACGAGGATTTTGGAATCGAATCTATGGTGGATCATCTTAATATGAGTCAGTCAACCCTTTTCCGAAAGCTCAAATCCTTAACAGGACTTTCCATTACTGGGTTTACTCGCTCGGTCAAGTTAAAAAAAGCGGCACAGATCATTCTTCAAACTGATATCAAGCTAAGTCAAGTAGCCTTTGAAGTAGGCTTCAATGACTATAAGTATTTCAATAAATCCTTTCAGCAGCAGTTTGGATGCTTACCTTCGGAATACAAGCAGTTGATTCTGCAAAAGGCTGATTAATAAGTCTACATGAAGCACCTGCAATGGGTGCTTTTTATTTTTTGAACGATTTGTCAAGGGAGTTGAATTATTCATACCCCTGTTTTTAAATCACAATGGACACATTTGATCCTATTGAAATATTTATAACCCAAAATTCCTAAATACATGGATAGCATTACTAAGGTTAAGCAATTGTGCAAGGGGATAAGACGGGTAGGTATTAAATCTACACCAATTGTCCTTTTGATCTTGACTTTACTGTTGGCATCATTTCCCTCAGCAAAAGCTTGGCAAACATCCCAAACCGTCACAGGCACGGTCATTGGTACTTCAGATTCCTCACCAATTCCAGGAGTGGTAGTTTTGGTGAAAGGAACCAGCACTGGTACAGTAACCGATTTAGATGGTAAATACTCTATTTCAGTACCTTCTCCGCAATCCATACTCGTGTTTAGCCTCATTGGCTACCAGTCTATGGAGGTGGAAGTAGGAAATCAAAGTTCAATTCAAATTAGCCTATCTGAATCTGAATCCCTTCTCGACGAAGTCGTGGTAGTGGGTTATGGTGAGCAGAAAAAGCTAAATCTGACAGGAGCTGTAGAAACTCTTCGATTAGATGGAGCTGTCAATAATCCAGTTACCAATTCTGCCCAACTGATGTATGGTAAGTTTGCAGGAGTTCAACTGACACAGTCATCAGGACTTCCTGGCTCTGACGGATCTTCGATCGTCATTCGAGGTATCGGTACTTTTGGCGGATCAAATCCACTTGTGGTCATCGATAATATTCAATACGATGGACTCGCAGAATTTAACAATCTCGCACCATCGGATATAGAAAGCATATCTGTATTGAAAGATGCTTCGGCATCCGCTATCTATGGTGCTCGTGGTGCCAATGGTGTGTTGGTAATCACAACCAAAAAAGGTACTAAAGGAAAGTTTTCGATTGATTACAATAACTATTTCGGGATCCAGCGAGTAACTGTTACCCCCGAATATTTGAACGCTGAAAACTACGCTGTTTTAAGAAATGAGCGAGACCGTAATTTCAACGGGCCCAATGCTCCACTTCGTTTTTCTGATGCTCAACTTGCTACTATTCGAGACGGATCACAACCTGATCAATTTGCAAATACCAAATGGGCTGATGTAGCCCTGAGAGATGCTCAAATTCAAAATCATTACCTCTCGTTTAGCGGCGGTACTGACAAGACTACCTATCGTATTTCAGTAGGTTATCTGGGTCAGGAAGCGGTAGTTCGGGGAAAGTTTAAATCTGATCGATACAATTTGGGACTTAACTTGTCCATCGATGCCACTGATTGGTTGACGGTGACCAATGTGACTAATGCATACTGGTCAAGATTCACGGGTCCATCAGGCGGTGCGAATGCAATCACAGGGGAAACAGGGATTATAAACCAGTTTCAGCGATCCTCTCCTTTGGTTCCAGTTAATTATTCCAATGGGGAATATGGAGTAGTTGATGGCGCTTACCAAAATGTCAATTTTTCCTATCCGATTAATCATGTCCTGTTTACAGGTAATTATGGAGACTACAGTGATGATAATATCAACATCAGTGAGCGGATCGGTGTAGCTCTAAAACTTACCAAGGGACTCGTTT
>JBDNIP010000363.1:0-2526 GCA_041688245.1 Algoriphagus sp. | reverse complement strand
TGAGCTGAATGTGGTGGAGAAATATTTTCAGGGAAAGCTGAAAGAGCATTATGGAAATGACCGTCACATGATTTCGTCACGCTGCGCACATATTAATGGAAATGCTGAATATTATGCGAAGCAAGGTCGTGTAATGTGCCAAAACAGAAATTTATGTCAGCGCGGCTGTCCTTTTGGAGGCTATTTCTCTTCCAACTCATCGACTATTCCTTGGGCTTTGAAATCAGGGAATCTGACGCTGCGACCAGATGCAGTGGTTCATTCTGTGATTTATGATGAGGAAAAGGGTAAGGCTACTGGCGTGCGGATCATTGATGCGCATACGAAGGAGATGGAGGAGTTTTATGCTCCGGTACTATTTATCAACGCCGCGGCATTAAATACAAATTTGATTTTGCTAAACTCCACTTCCAATCGTTTTCCAAATGGACTTGGAAATGACAATGGATTGATGGGGAAATATGTAGCTTTCCATAATTACCGGGCTCGAGTATCGGGAGAATATGAAGGACATGCTGAGTATGCTACCAGCGGGGGAAGACCGACAAGTGGTTATTTTCCGAGATTTAGAAATGTGGAAAAGCAGGAAACTGATTTTCTTCGGGGATATGCTGCTGGATTTTCAGCAGGAAGAGGAGCTAGGTCTGATAATAGTGGTATTGGTGCGGATCTGAAAGAAAGCTTGCTCAACCCAGATCAATATGGACCTTGGCGGGTAGGCTCCCACATGATGGGAGAGACGATTCCGAAGGAGAGTAACTATGTTGCTTTAGATGCTAATCTCAAAGATCCCTTTGGTATGCCTCAATTGAAAATCAATGTGGACTACGATGACAATGATGTGAAGATGACCAAGGATTACATCGAGCAGATGACTGAGATGTTTGAAAAAGCCGGCTTCACCAATATCAGGGCTGAGGACGACAATCGAACACCGGGACTGGATATCCATGAAATGGGAGGGATCCGAATGGGTAAAGACCCAAAGACTTCCCTGCTCAATGCCAATCATCAGCTTCACGCCGTTCCTAATGTTTATGTGACTGATGGAGCTGCGATGACTTCGACTTCCACTCAAAATCCATCGCTTACTTACATGGCTTTTGCAGCCAGAGCGGCTCACCATGCGGTGAAGGAAAGCAAAAAGTAAGTTATGTTGGGTGTTGGGTGACCGGTGTCGGATGAGCCACCTGTCACCACAAATCAGAAGGCTAAAGTTAGAAGTCTGAAAAGGCCCGAATCGAGAGATTTGGGCTTTTTTCTTGGTTCTTTCTTTAGACTTTGACTTACCAATCGGTCACGATGCTACTAGGCTCGAAGGGCATAAGGAGTTTCAACAAAATTTTTTCCTTCGTAGATACCTGGAAAATCAGTTGGAATAGTAGGGCACAAGTCTGAAGACTTGCGCCAGAATAGTTGGTGATTCTAAAAAGGCGATTCTAAAAAGGCAACTTCTCTAAATCTACATTTCCTCCGGTCAGAATAATCCCTACTCTTTTTCCTGCAAAGCGTTCTTTATTCGCTAGCAAAGCTGCAAGTGGAACGGCGCAGGAAGGCTCAATGATGATCTTCATTCGCTCATAGATCAAGCGCATAGCATCGATGATTTGTGGATCAGTGGCAAGTAAAATGTCTGAAACATACTTTTTAATCAGCTCAAAATTCAAGACTCCCAAAGAAGTCAAAAGGCCATCTGCGATGGTTTTAGGATCAGTCTGAGTAATGATTCGACCAGCTTGAAAAGAGCGGTAAGCATCATCTGCACCCTTAGGCTCAGCGCCGATTATTTCGATCTCTGGATCCCAATGATGCGTCAGCAGGGCAGTTCCTCCCAGTAGTCCTCCACCACCAACTGGAGTCATGATGATCTCCAGGTCATCCTGCTCTTCGTGGAATTCTAAAGCGCAAGTGGCCTGACCTTCGATCACATCCATAAAGTCATAAGGAGGAATGAATGTTGCCCCGGTACGCTTCACTACCGCTTCCAGCGTAGTTTCACGAGCCTTGAGATTAGGTTCGCACTCGATGATTTCTCCCCCATATTCTTTGACGGCTTTCTTTTTTATTTGCGGAGCATTAGATGGCATGACGATGTAAGAGGGAATTCCTGCAACAGTTGCTGCCCGAGCCAAGGCTGCCGCATGGTTTCCGCTGCTATGGGTAGCTACACCTTTTTTCTTTTGTGCATCAGTGAGTTTCATAACAGCATTTGCCGCTCCACGTGCTTTGAAAGCTCCGACTTTTTGAAAATTTTCACATTTGAAATAAATCTCACAGCCAGCCATTTTATCGATGGTAGAACAGGTGAGGATTGGTGTCTTATGAATAAAGGATTTAATGCGGACTGCGGCAAACCGAATGTCATTCAATGAAGGGAATTGGGTGTTTTCCATGTCGAAAAGTAGGGATTTCTTTTTACCTAAAAAACGATTCAAGGAATGAATTGAAGAGATAACCTGTCGATGATTTAGTGCTTTGAATAATTTTTTAAATCTTCGGGAATGAATTGGAAAGCCTTTGATTTTT
>JBDNIP010000040.1:0-3611 GCA_041688245.1 Algoriphagus sp. | reverse complement strand
GAGCAAATCCGGAAAAGTGTACAGCATTGGGTTGAAAATGATATCAAATTAATGCGAGGTAGAGTGTTTAAGCCACGGAGTTCTCCTTATGCTTTTAGAGGCTTGGGTCTGGAAGGTTTGAAGCTTTGGTATGACATCGCCTCAGAGGCTGGTATCAAGATCGTCACCGAAGTGATGCAAACCTCTCAAATCGAAGAAATGTATCCTTATGTAGATATCTATCAGGTAGGAGCGCGTAATTCGCAGAACTTCAATTTGCTTGACGAATTGGGGAAAGTAGATAAGGCAGTCATGATCAAGCGGGGAATCTCCGGTACGATCGAGGAATTGCTACAGTCCGCAGAGTATGTATTTTCCGGAGGAAATGAAAAGCTGATCTTGTGCGAGCGTGGAATCAGAACCTACGAGCGCGCTTCTCGAAACACATTGGATCTCAATGCCATCCCGATTTTGAAAGCAAAATCTCACTTACCGGTGATTGTGGATCCTTCTCATGGAATAGGCATTCGGGAATATGTTCCGCAAATGGCACTTTCTGGAGTAATGGCTGGAGCAGATGGTATCATCTATGAATCCCATCAAATTCCAGAAAAGGCGTATTCAGATGGTCAACAAACTTTGGACTTTGCTCAAAGCGCTAGACTGGCATCTTGGATCAGACAAAGCTTTGCAATGCGGAAAAATTTCGACCTTCTGTAATTCTAAAGGGTTTGTCAGATAGAAAAGACCTAATCCATTTTGGATTAGGTCTTTTTTTTGACCCAGAATGACTTGATTTATTCGAGATTTTTAAGTCTAAAATTAGATTGAATTCAATTTGTGCTTAAATGAAGTCAAAACCCAAAATAAATCTTGAATGGGCGAAAGCCTGAACTTGATGATGATCGAGTTATCTACCTTTTCGAACTTGGAGGATAAGGAAGCCGGAACTTGATGATAATAGGATTTTCGTCTTTTTCTAATAAAGTTGGATCTAGGTCTTTGAAAAATGGACTTTCCGATAATTCCCCTCCGTTTTCAATATAATCTACTAGAATCGCTGAAGGCATATATCCGTACAAATAGAGAGAATCAGAAAGGATGATTATGGGATCAATTTTGTCCTTAATTTGACCTATGGAAATGACTGATTCAGTTTTTTTATCAAATAGAACATTGTGGTAAAACCTACCGGCGGCAAATTGGAAAAAAAGGTAATCCTTTGTTTCCCGTATATTCTGTAGTGGTTTGTAATATTCAGAGCCAAGGATTTCGTGTCGATTTTCCCAGTAATTTATTAGATCAATTAATGGAATACCCTTATTTCCAAAATCAAATTTAAATTTTGTGTAAACAGAGTCTTGAGTTACTCTTATAATATCATTAGAGCCAAGAAGTGGAGGAAGATTGTATTCATCTATTGATGAAGCAGGGTAAAATAAGAGTGAATTAATTACACCATATTTTTGCTCAATATAAAAATTAACAATTCCATCCTCGATTCTCAATAAATGGTAATTTCCTAATTCTTCCTTTCCAACAAGTTGATTGGGTGGTAGATCTGTCCAAAGATATAAGACATTGCTGATTCGAATGAAATTGCTGAAATTTTTATCTTTTGGTAGATTTCTGAGTTCTTCTGTGCCAATAAATTCAAAAGTGTTCAGATTGTATTTTTTAAGGTTTTGGTAACTCAAAACCTCTAGTATTTCTTTTTCGAAATCAATTTGCACATCATATATCTCTAAGTATTCTTCAGGACCTTCTCCCTGACGATCAAGAACTTGTTTTAATATTCCTAATTCGTCAAAAACAAAAATTTTGCTTTGACCTTGATCAAAAACATAAAAAAGATCTCGATCA
The DNA here is from genome assembly GCA_041688245.1 of Algoriphagus sp. Classification (GTDB taxonomy): domain Bacteria; phylum Bacteroidota; class Bacteroidia; order Cytophagales; family Cyclobacteriaceae; genus Algoriphagus. The sequence continues at coordinate 1,769 of JBDNIP010000040.1, read as the reverse complement.
GGAGAAAGCAGAATTTTATCTACCGATGAAATCACAGTACTATCACTAGGCTTCAGATAAGTAGTTTTTTCAACTTCAAGATTGCTTGGCCACTTGAAAGGAATAGACGTGTCCACCTTAAGTAAAACAGGTGAATTATTCTTTGGATAACTTGAAATCGAGTCTTTGTGTCCAGTAGAACATGCGAAGAAAGAACAATAGAGAAGTATTGTAAAGAAATTAAAAACTGATCCTTTCATCTATAAATAGGTTTGAGAAATTTTGTCCTTTGAGATGTAATGTGGATAATAAAAATCTAAAGTTTTATCGATCCGAGTTTAGCTTTTCGATAACCCTTTAGGTTTTAGTAAACCAATTGGATATTTGAATTCCAGATTTCTTTGTTTTGTGGTTGTATAATTTTCTGTAAGCCTATAATTCGGATCAAGAAATTAATATTTATTGACTCGGGCGGATACTTACCGAAGGCATAGATTTTCTTCAATTGAAGTAAGGAGGATGAAAATACCTTCTTAAGTGTCAAAATCTGCTCTGTTATAACTTGTTATCGTATAGGAAAATAATTAAACAAATGGAGCGAGAGAACGAGCTATTTTATTGTTATCAATCGAAGATATTTCAAATGATTCATGGGATAAACCCAGCAATTCTAGAAAGAGCTTTAATATCAAGCTATCTTGAAATCAAAATTCCCCATGGATCCGTCGATCCATGGGGAAGTAACTACTCTTTCTCTTTTTTCAGGCCAATCGAGTAATAGATACCCAGCCTAGTGGATTGGGTTCTCCTTTTGTAGCCATACTCCTGATCGTAAAGTGTATAGTTATTACTTATCGATCGATTCATATTGGCAGTGCGAAAGAGCGTCAGTCCAAATCGCTTATACTCCACCGAGATGCCATATTGATAATTCATATGGAAGGGCTTTGGTATCGTCTCGACCGCATTCAGGGCATCAATAACTTCTTGAGTCCAGTCAATCCCCTGAGGCTTAATTTCCAACTTTCTGAAATCCTGAAAGGCAAACACCGGAGCAGCATTCAAATCCAAGAATACTTTAAACTTCTCAGTACGGATTAGCTTATAACTCACTCCTATTGGCACCTCGAAGTTTCGCATAGCTGTGCCCCATCCTTTGCCTATTGAGGGGAAATAGTCTGGCCAAGTCTCAGAAGTATATTGTACGTCAAAAGAGATGCGAGTCATGTAATATTGAACTCCCACATTCAATAACCACTTATTGAATATCGGATATTGGAAACTCACAAAAGGCATTGGATCAGAAGTTGTAACGTTCGTTTGCTCGTATCCAACCAGCGTATCCATTTGAATTTGAGAGATAGAAGACCTTCGTTCATCCACCAAGCCAAAACCTACTCTGAGGCTTTGTCCAACTAGTGTCTGTCCGGTGATTAGCACCAGGCAGACTGTAAATATAAGATTGACCCTATCCATCGATTGTCATCCCAAATCGAAACCTCCCGGTTTCATAAATTTTCAAATCAGCGCCCATCGCATCATCGCAATAATCGACGGGGGTACCGTTTAAATCAAAATCATTGTTGGAAACTGTCCAAGTCCGTGAGAATGTTTGAGTGTTGCCAGCAGCGTCTTTTACTGAGATATTTTTTGCCGTAGTCGGGTACAATAAAAGAAGCAACATTGGAATCAGAGCGATTTTGCTCAATAATTCAGATTTACATTTTTTAAAAAGAGTTTTCATTTAAAAATTAGTTATAATTTGATAATCAATTAATTTTCTGATTTCT
>JBDNIP010000039.1:0-6294 GCA_041688245.1 Algoriphagus sp. | reverse complement strand
TTTTGAAGCAGCAATTGCCTCCAGGAACTCCAAAACCAGATGAATCCGTCTTGGTAGCTGGATCGATGGTTTTCACTCCTCCTCCTTATGAGGTCCCAACACAAGATATCTCACTTTGGTGGAGTTGGGTCGAAGGAGCTAATTGGAGACATCCAGACGGACCTGAAAGTACAATTGAAGGAAAAGAAAATCATCCCGTGGTCCATATTTCCTATGACGATGCCAAAGCTTATGCGGATTGGGCAGGAAAACGACTTCCCACAGAAATAGAATGGGAGTTTGCCGCGCGTGGCGGAGCAAAAGGAAAGCGATTCGCTTGGGGTGATGAGCTTACTCCTAATGGGCACTATCTTGCGAATACATTTCAGGGGAATTTTCCGAATGAAAATCTTGAAATGGATGGCTTCGATGGAACTTCTCCAGTGAAATCTTTCGCTCCAAACAGTTTTGGATTGTATGATATGATCGGAAATGTATGGGAACTAACGGACGATTGGTACGATGCCCTGAAATATGCCCGACTTGCAGGTCAAGCTCCCAAGCTCGATGCCGGCATGAATCCTTGCTATAATCCTGACAATCCTTATGCTAAGGAGCGTGTAATTAAAGGTGGATCTTACCTCTGCGCCGCTAATTATTGTGTGAATTATCGCCCTTCTGCCCGTCAGGGACAGTCTTTTGATAGTGGCACATCGAATGTAGGTTTCAGATTGGTAAAGAGTGCAGGGAAGAAAGCCCTCTCTATGAACTAAATCACTCAAAATTTATAGAAAGCGACTTGTTGTAGATTGTGATTTTTGTTTTTTGATTAGTATGTATATCCGCAATCGAAACAGTAAAAGGCAAAAAGCGACTTAAGATATGATAAACACTAGGATAGCTGGTACTTCTTTCCATGGTTATCGGAACGTCATCGACTTGCCTCCCCGTGGCGGGCCTGCCTCGCCTTGGCGGGTATTCCTCCCAGATAAGCAAAGAAAAAGAGGTCACTGACATCATTGCAGATAATCAGATTGATTATAAGATGAAACAAAGCATACTTATCCTTATCGCCTTCCTTTTCTTAGCAGGCAATTCTTTTGGGCAGCTTAAACCAAAATTTGAACCAAATGAATACAAAGAAATCTTAGGAGTCTACGCCCACAGCATCACTGACACTGTCTTCTCGAAAGGAATCCCAAAGCCAACAACGCTTAGAGTAGAATCAGAGTCGCCCACGGTAGGCTTAGAAAATAAATGGCATCTCTGGGTAAATGAGTCTGAAAAGATTGCAGTATTCTCCATCAGAGGGACAGTACCAAACCCTACTTCTTGGTTGGTAAATTTTTACTCAGCAATGATTCCTACTCAGGGCAAAATGAAGTTCCAAACCGATTACATGTTTGACTACAGTTTTTCAAAAGATCCAAAAGCCTTTGTCCATGTAGGCTGGACGCTTTCCACAGGAGCTTTGGCGGAGTCATTATTACCTATAATGACCGAATTGACTGAAAGGGGCTTCCGAGATTTTATCGTTACTGGCCACAGTCAAGGTGGTGCCATCTCTTATTTGGTAGCGGCTATGCTAATGAAGATGAACGAGGCGAATGCTTAGGGTGAAAAGCTCCGAATCAAAACCTACACCTCCGCTGCTCCTAAACCCGGAAATCTATTTTTTGCCTACGATTATGAAAATCGAACTATGGGCGATTGGGCTTTTAACATGGTGAACGCCGTTGATTGGGTTTCTGAAGTACCTTTTTCGATCCAAACGGTAAATGACTTTAGTGAGACCAACCCGTTCTCAGATACCTCTTACTTTATTAAAAAGCAGAAATTTCCCAAAAACATTGTCTTCAAAAAAATCTACAATAAACTAGATAAACCAACTAAAAAGTCTCAAACCAACTTTGAAAAGTATCTGGGTAAAATGGTAGGAAAGCAAGTTTGAAAGACCATTCCCGAATTTGAATCCCAACCTTTTGTCGCAAGTAATCACTATTCAAGAACAGGTACATTTATAATCTTACAACCTGATGAATCGTACCGGAAGGAATTTCCTGATAACAAGGAAAAAATCTTCCTCCACCATATACTTCAGCCCTATTATTTCTTATTTATGAAGCAGTTTCCTGAGTAATTGGTATTATCAATCAAGTTGGTTATCCGCAATGAAACCAGTGACCTCTTTTTCTTTGCTTATCTGGCTAGAACACCGATGTGCGAAGTATCGGAAATGCTAGTGTTTACCATATATTATTCGCTTTCATCGCTCTACCGATGCCATTGCGGAAACACATATTGATGAGTATTCTATTCTCAAAGGATTACTAAAAGAATAATACCTTAATTAGAAGGTTTGAGTATTGATTTTGGAAGTCAAAAGCCAATTATGAATTTAAATTGACAAGTCAACATTCACACAGCGTACGGATTATGGCAACTCGTATCCATGGATTATCCGCTGGATATACTTTCCGAGAATATCAAACTCAAGATTGACGAGATCACCTGCTTTTAATTGGTGGAAATTAGTATGCTCATAGGTGTAAGGAATTATTGCTACCGAAAACCTTCCCGGTCCAGAATTAAAACAAGTTAAGCTAGTCCCATTAATAGTGATTGATCCTTTTTCTACAGTAATATTTCCGTATTGAGAATCGAACTCTAGATCAAATAGCCAAGATCCACCTTCATCAGTAACTGTTTTTACTTTTCCTGTCTGATCCACGTGTCCTTGTACGACATGTCCATCAAACCTACCATTTGCAGGCATGCTGCGCTCAAGATTCACTGATTTGCCCACATTCCATTCCATAAGATTGGTTTTAGAGATTGTCTCATTAATGGCAGTGATGCGATAAGATTTTGGACTAGTTTGTACCACCGTCAAGCAAACTCCATCATGGGCAAGTGATTGATCGGTCTTTAACTCACTGGCTAGATCTGAGTCAAGATCAAAATGTCCGTTTGTGCCTTCCCTAGTGATCTTTGAGACCACTCCTGCTGCTTCAATTATTCCTGTAAACATGCTGATTTCTAATTTCAAAGTATTCACTTATAAGCAAAAATGCCCGATGGGAGTTCAAATTAAGCCAAATATTCTTCTATCTTCGACCGCCTATTAAAATTGTTCCATGCCGCTGCTAAAATTAGAAGATACCTACCTCCACAAAGGAAAACGAAAAGTGCTTCTCGCATTACTTAGGGAAAAAGGAATCAAAAGTGAGCGTGTCCTTCACGCTATCAATACTTTGCCCAGACATTTTTTCTTCGATTCGGCTTTAATTTCACACGCATACGAAGACAAAGCGGTCCCTATTGGAGAGGGTCAAACCATTTCTCAGCCTTATACAGTCGCTTTTCAAACGGAGCTTCTGGATGTAAAGGAAGGTGATAAAATCCTGGAAATTGGAACTGGTTCTGGCTATCAGGGCAGCATCCTGCACCTACTTGGGGCTGATGTATATAGTATTGAATATCAGCGTAAACTATACGAAGGAACAAAGCGATTTTTAAAACGATTGGGAATTGAATTTCATCTTTTTTATGGAGATGGCACGGGTGGAATTCCAGCTTACGCCCCTTATGATAAGATTGTTGTCACAGCAGGAGCTCCTGTAGTTCCGGAGGCTTTGATCGAGCAGTTGAAAGTTGGTGGAATACTGGTTATTCCTGTGGGCGACAAAAAACGCCAATCAATGGTTCGCATGGTTAAAAAATCATCCACAGAAGTGGCCAGAGAAGATTTTGATGGATTTTCCTTCGTTCCGCTTTTAGGTAAAGATGGATGGAATTGAGGGATGTTGGATGACCGATGTCGGGTGTGGGATGTCGGGTGCTAGATGTGGGATGACCGATGTCGGGTGTCGGATGTAGGATGTTAGATGTCGGGTGCTAGATGTCGGATGTGGGATGCTAGGTGACCGATGACATACAACTCTCCCCTTAGAAGATTGTAAACAACGCGACCCACAACCGACAACCAAATTCAGGCACAGTCAAACCCACAACCGATAACCCAAATTTTATTTTGAATAGGCCCCGATTCGCTCTTCGATCAAAATTTAATTTCTAATTTTGTTGAAAACATAATACACCTATGGCTAAGAAGAAATTCGCAAAAGAATCTTCGACGATCATGACCGAAATGGTCCTTCCTAACGATACCAATACACTCAACAACCTAATGGGAGGCAAATTGATGCATTGGTTGGATATAGTAGCTGCGATTGCAGCACAAAAGCATTCTAATCGAATCGTAGTTACTGCATCAGCAGATAATATTTCTTTCAGGCAACCGATAGCCTTAGGGAATGTGGTAACCTTGACTTCCCAGGTAACGCGTTCTTTTAATTCATCCATGGAAGTTTTCATTGAAGTCACCGCAGAGGACATTCCTGCAAGTAAAAAGGTGATGACCCATCGTGCTTATTTTACTTTCGTGGCAGTGGATCAAAATGGAAAACCAATTGAAGTTCCTCAAGTGGTTCCAGAATCTCCAGAGGAAATCGAGCAATTTGAAGGTGCGCTGAGAAGACGACAGCTTCGATTGATACTTGCCAAGCGAATGAAACCAGAAGATGCCGTGGAGTTGAAGAGTATTTTTAATATAAATTGATCATTAGAAAGTCAAAATTTTCTAGAAAAGCTGAGATTAAAACCTTGACTTTTTTGCGTTCAGGTGATTTATGAGCAATTTCCCAGTATGGAAGAAATGAACATCCAGCAACTGCAATATATTCTGACAGAAGATCTTTTTCTCATTAAAGAAGAATTCGAAGTCAAGCCCCTTTTAGGAAAATCTGAATCAAATCCAATTTCTGAAGGAGTCAGTGTACCTGAATCGCTACTAGTTCAGGAACGGGCAGGTGAATATTCTATGATTGCTAAAGAACCTATTCCCATTCGTGGCAATTTCGAAAATGGGGTTTTGATCCTCCATGAGGAAGAGGAACTTGCAGATGACGTGATGGAAATGATGGTAAAAATGATCCAAGCGGTAAATCATTCTATGAATGAGGTTGGGATGATCTCATCCAAAAATCTGGAAGGTCGAAGCTTAGCAGAATTTATTGATTTGAATGCGCATAAAGTCTTGAAATTTGGTAAAATAAAGCATCCGATCGATGCACTTCCTGCTTTAGAATATACCATTCATACTGAAGAAGAAACCGAATATTTATTTGCAGATTCCCTGAGCGTGATCTCTGTAGACCGAGACTTGAAGGTGAAACTTTGGAATTCACTCAAAATATTATTCAATATTTCTAAAAAGTAAGTGTATGACTCCTGAACAAACCACATGGGCCAAGCGATTTCGATGGATCAGTTTGATCGAAGGAATTTCATTTTTGCTGTTATTATTTATTGCAATGCCTTTGAAATATACAATGGGTATACCTGAGCCGGTAACCTACGTAGGATGGGCTCATGGAGCACTTTTTATACTGTATATTTACTTGGTTTTCCCCACCGCTCGAAGTTTAAAATGGGGGTTTAGCAGAACTTTACTTGCTCTTATGGCCAGCGTACTCCCTTTTGGACCATTCATTTTTGATCGAAATCTTAAGAAAAGTCAACAGGTAGATTTCTAGACATGGCGATGATCAGCAAGAAAAAGATTGTCTACAAAATAACTGCCGGCTTAAGGAAGTACCTGATTAAGTATTCACGTGCGATAGATATTCCTATTCATTACAATGAGTTGCTTCGATATACAAGCTCCGTTGCACTTTATGATTCGAAAGATCAAGATACCTTCTGGGAAACTGTCTTCTATGATCAATCGGATCGGGAAGAAATTCATCTGAATGTCAAAAAAATCTATGCCCTACTTAAAGCTGGCGGTGATATTTCTGTCATGGAGCATCTCTACGTGGATCGGATTGACCTGTGTGTTTACGGGAATACGCAGCCTTTCAGGGTGAGAATTGTGAATCGAATCAATGATAACTTTGATTACTTCTATGTCAAAAATGCAGATGCATCACGTATTTATGGCTTAGAGTTGGAACACTTACTTTCTCCAAATCGAATCAGCTATCTGGTGCATAAAAATACCTTGATTGAAGAACATATAGCCGGCATTCCCGGAGATAAATTTATGCGCCATCACATGGAAGATACCCATTTGAATCCAATTCGATTGGCAAAAGAGTTTGTGAAGTTTAATGAACGGTGCTTTGTACGAATGCTGGGAGATATGCATTCTTCAAATTTTGTAATTGATGTGACTCCTGACTTTGAAGAAACACACTATCGGATTCGTGCAATTGACTTTGATCAACAATCTTATGAGGGTAAAAAATCGAT
>JBDNIP010000362.1:0-3960 GCA_041688245.1 Algoriphagus sp. | reverse complement strand
TGGAGCTATGTGAATGTGGAGGATGAGCTGGGCTTTGCGGTATTCACTTTTGATTTTTAACTTTTAGACAACTATGAAAAAGCTAATCCTGATTTCATTTCTATTCTTCTTTGCCGCTTGTGGAGGTAATGATATCCAAAATCAAGAACAGGTGAACATTCTTGAAAATCTTCAAATCTCTATTGATAGTGTGGTAGTGGATGCCGCAGGGGAAATATTTGTACCGGACATGCTCTATGCTCAGGCTCAAAGCTCAGACGGGAAGAGGATCTTCTCATTTTACGAACCTGATGTTCAGTTTTTCGAGATTTCTTTAGAGGAGATGAAGCTTCTCAATAGACACTCATTTGAACGCGAAGGTCCAAATGGTATTAAAGGTGGTTGGGTGGTCGAATTCCAAATGCTTGCAGGAGACGAAATACTGCTAGTTGACGAGGTTGGTCCTAATCTCTTTCTCCTAAATGGTGTGAAAACTAAAGAATATACGTTGGATTTAGAATCCATTTTAGGTTTCAAAGCAGAGGGTCCTTTTTCTACTCAAAACGACTTTCACATTAGCCCTGATAAATCCAAGTTTTTATCTCTACCAATGAGTTTTGGTAAGCCAGTAGAGGGATTGGCAAGGATTCAAATAGAAAAGGAAACAGGTGAAATTCTGAAATTACCAGCCTTAGATTTAACCTATAATTTTCAGGTCATTTTTCAACAGGAAAATTCTGCCTCATTTTTTGGGGATAATATTAGGCTCCAATTAGTCAATGATCAATTTATAATTTTCAGCGGCTCGACGGCAGATATATATACCTATGATTATCGTCTGGACATGCTCAAACTGATCTCTTTTAAGCATCGATTGGTAGAAAATAACAAATCTGGAGAATTCGCCCATGAAGCAGATTCCAGAAACAAGCAAATGGAAATTGTCGGACAAATCAGAAAGCAAATCACTTTCGAGAAGTTCTACTGGGATCCCCTCCGAAAGATGTATTTCCGATTTGGGACCAAAAATTTTGTTGTGCCTAGCAAAGACATAAAAAGAAGTGCTGACTGCTATTTATTTGCCTATGATGAAAACCTGAATTTGGTGGGAGAGAAGTTTTTGGATGAGCTCCAAAATATTCCCTACACCGGATATTTCTACAACAGTGCATTCTACTCTTACACCCCAATAGGTGATGAAGCAGGCTTTGCGTTGTTCACATTTGATTTCTAATCCGCTATGAAAAAACTAATCCCCTTTCTAAGTCTAATCTTCCTCGCTTCTTGTGGAGAAAAGGGCAATTCTGAAAAATCGGAATTCAATACTAAAATTGAAAACCTTAGTTATACGGTCGATACACTGATAATAGATTCGGGAGAGGATTTACTTTTTGTAAACAGTCTTGTAGTATCTCCAGATAGAAAAACACTTTTCAACTTTAACTCAACCAAATCCGAAATCGATGTGATAGATCTCGATCAATTATTCGTCCGTCGTAGAATTCCTTTGGAAAAAGAAGGGCCTCTGGGAATAGGAAAATATCCTCGCGAAATTCAGGTAACAGATTCAGGAGAGCTTTTCATTTTCGGTTGGTCAGATTTGAGGAAGCTCAACGAGCCTAAAGATTCCCTCACTATTTTTCAGTTTGCGAAAACTGAGTTTAGCAATAATGGGCTAACAGAAAACGAGGAAATTAAATTTAGCCTTTTGGTCTCAAATGACGGCAGCAAGTATTTTGCCCCATATGGAGTACAAGATTTCCAAAAAGCAAATACCGGATTAGCTATCGTGGATTTAGGAACAATGAATTTCAAAAAAATACCACTGGATCTATTCGCGCGAAGTAATCAATACGTCCGTAGCTTCATTGAGGGTGGTAAATTACAATCACAAAGTATGGAGATGCTACAATTATATCAGATGAAGGATAAGCTGATCATCTCCTCACACAATTTCAATGAAGCATTTCTTTATGATCTATCCACAGACTCTTTGACTCATAAAGTATTCAGTTCTAAGCTTACTTCCAATGCCAAAAAAGTAAGAGAAAAGAACGTAGGAAATACCTTTGAAGAAATGCTAGAAATGGCGGATGAAGCTGAAAAAGAAGTGGATTTTGGCAGTTTTATATATGATGATAAAAGTGACAAAGTCTTTAGATTTATCCAAGATCTACACCGAATGATTGGGGATTCAGCTGCTTACAAAAGCGTCATTACAATTTTCGACTCTGATCTAAATCAACTCTATGAAAAAGAAATAGATTTTAATAGACCCGGTTTCTCTTTCTTCAAAGACGGCAAGCTCTGGAGCTATGTCAATGTGGACGATGAGTTGGGATTTGCAGTATTCACTTTTGATTTCTAATAAACCATGAAAAAACTGCTTCCTGTTTTATTCCTTATCCTTCTCGCTTCCTGCGGTGAAAGTGGAAGTTCTGAAAAATCTGAATCGGGCAATATTCTTGAAAATCTGACCTACTCGGTGGATACCCTGATCTTGGATATAGGAGAGGAGATCTTTAATCCCGGCGCTTACTATGGGAGCACGCTGAGTGCGGATGAAAAAATAGGGTATCGATTATATGATCCTAAAAAGGAGATTCACGAATATGATCTAGAAGGGCTAAAGTTACGTGCCATTCATCCCTTTGAATCCGATGGACCCAATGCCATTCCTGACTATGTCAATTACTTTCAATCGCTCCCGAACGAAGAGTTTTTTATGGCAAATGATGCTCAAGCAGGTGTTTTTTCCTTATCAGGCGAAAATAAGCTTAAACTCAAAATACAACGCGACAATGTGAGTGGATTTGATCCAGAAGCCAGTTTTTCCTTTGCCAATAATATGCATATCAGTCCCGATAAAAAGAAAATCATCAGCCTTCCAAATACCTTCACGGGTCCAGTGGTAGGTTTGGCAGTGATTGATATCGAAAGCATGGCGGGTAAACTCAGGGCTATCCCGGCACTTGACCTCACTAATGGGTACAATATCACCTTCCAACAAGGAAATGGAATCACACGCTCGGGTGATTTTCATACCCTACAGATTGTAAATGATCAATTTGTCATCTACAGCGGTGCTACTTCGGACATTTATACCTACGATTGGAATACCGATTCGCTGAGGCTACGCACATTCCCACATCAATTAGTGGCCAAAGCAAAAACAGGCGACTTTCCCACCGTCGTAGATTCAAATGAGCGCCGATGGGAACTTGGAAAGGAAATGAGGAAGCAGATTACATTTAATAAATTCTATTGGGATGAAAGTAGAAAGCAGTATTTCCGCCTGGGAAGTGTCACCAATGAAGATGATTCAATAATCTATTTATTTGCTTACGATGAGGAGTTCAATCTCCAAGGAGAGGCTGAACTAGCCGGATTGGAAAATATTCCTTTTTACCAAACGTTTTTCAGAAATGGTAAATTGTTCAACTATTATACTGTAGGAGAAAATCCGGCTTTAGTTCAATTCACATTTGATTTTTAAGCCACGATGAAAAAGCTAATCCCCTTTCTTTTTCTTATCCTTCTCGCTTCCTGCGGTGAAAAAGGTAATTCTGAAAATGCTACATCAGCTAATATCCTCGAAAATCTGACCTACTCGGTGGATACTGTGGTGGTAGATCCGGGTGAGGAGCTGATCAACCTTTCGATGGGACTCTTTGTGTCAGATGTTTCCAAAGATTCCAACTACTTATACTTATTCTCTCAACCGGAGTACTCACTGACGGTGATCAATTTAGATCTACTAAACATAGAAAAGAAAATAGTATTCGAAAAAGAAGGCCCAAATGGAATTGGAGCTTATATCATGGATTTTAAGGTTTTACCTGATGAAAAATTCATGTTTGCTTCCTTCGAGAGCGCTGCAGTCTTCGATGCCAATTCCATCAAACTGGAAGATATTTCCTTGAAAGCAAATGAGCACCCCGCGCTTGCTGTAGAGGATGGTCAGGATTTGAATTTCCAGAT
>JBDNIP010000361.1:0-11166 GCA_041688245.1 Algoriphagus sp. | reverse complement strand
CGGCAAGTCCAAAGTAGGACCAAAGCGGAATCGGCTTTTTGTCCTCAAGTTTGGCAGAGATCTTTTCCCAACTATTCGTATTTGGCCCAAATGCCGGAAGATTTGGAATATGACCTTGGAGTTGATCTTCAAAACGCATCCGGCCTAAGATTTTATCCCAGCTATCTGCCTTCGGTGTATGGTGGTCAAGTCGATATTTCATGCTTGGAGAAGTGTTTTAAGTCTTTTCTTCAATAGTCCTTTCGCATAGTTTAACTGAGACTTGGATGTGCTCTCACTGATTCCGAGTATGTTGGCGCATTCCTGATGCGAGTAGCCTGCTACGGCTATCAGCATGAACACTGCCCGAGAACCGGCAGGAAGATTGCGGATCGCCTGATCCAAGAGTTCCGCATCAAACCACGCATTCAGTTCCTCTCCAACTTCTTGATCGGCCTGTTCAAGCGGCTCAAAATGAATTTTCTTTTTACTTTTTTTGATCGCCTTCCTGACAGCAATCGTTTTCATCCAACCTACCAAAGCTTCAGGGTGTGTCAGTTTTTTGAGATTTTGAAAAACTTCCACATACGTATCTTGAAGGACATCATGCGCTTCGTCTTCATCATTTAGGATTCGAAAAGCCAAAGAGTAAACCAAGCACTTGGTCAATTCAAATAACTGGAATTGCGCCGTTCGATCATTTGCGATGACTTTTTCGATTAATTCCTGATTGATTTGGATAAGACTCATTTGTTGGGGTTATACAAGGAAGAGGTCAATTGGACTCAAAAGGTTGGAATGACCCCTAAAGTTTTTCATTACTCTTGTTCATTTTACAAATAATTTTCAGGCTCAATCGAATTATTGGTAATTTCAACCTTAGTCATTTAGAATTATTAACAATCAGAACATGAAACTTGAAACACTCGCAATCCACGCAGGAAATATTGTTACCGATTCAGAAAAACCAGCTATTCAGCCTATCACTCTGAGCACCACTTTTATTCATCAGGAGGGCTCGATGATTTATTCCAGAGCCGATAATCCGAATCGAAATGCTTTGGAAAAAGTCTTAGCTGGACTTGAAAAGGGTGCCGATGCAGCAGCATTTTCGTCTGGAAATGCAGCGGGTGTAGCAATTTTTCAGGCTTTGGAGCCAGGCTCGCATATTATCGCACCAGACGATATGTACCATGGGCTCAAAAACGCAATACTCCAACTTTTCAAAGGTATTCTTGAAGTGACATTTGTCGATATGACGGATTTGAAAAATGTGGAGAATGCTTTCCAACCAAATACGAAATTAGTCTGGGTAGAGAGTCCTTCCAATCCGCTTTTGAAAATCACTGATATCCGAGGGGTATCAGCTCTTGCAAAGGCACATCAGGCTTTGATTGCTTGTGATAATACTTTTGCCACTCCAGTCTTTCAAAATCCAATCGAGCTGGGTGCAGATCTGGTGATGCACTCAAGCACCAAGTTTTTTGGAGGTCACAGTGATATTTTAGGAGGCGCTTTGGTCACTAAAAATACCGATGATTTTTGGGAAAAAATTCGAATAGTGCAGCGTGTTGGTGGGGCCGTTCCTTCGCCTTTTGATTGCTACTACCTTTGTAGAAGTATCAAGACGCTGCCCTATCGTATGAAAGGGCATGCAGAACATGCTGGTGTTTTAGCAGATTACTTAAGTCATCATGCTGGAGTAGAACAAGTTTATTACCCTGGACTCAAGAGTCACCCTGGGCATGAAATTGCAGCTAATCAGATGAGTGGATTTGGTGGAATTGTCTGCTTTCAGGTTAAGGATGGGGCTGACGCCGCAGATTCGTTAATTTCCAAGTTGCACTATTTCACCAACGCCACAAGCCTGGGAGGAGTAGAAAGTCTGATCGAAAGACGGGCAGCTTCTGAAGGTCCCAATAGTCTTACACCGCAGAATCTTATTCGAGTTTCTGTAGGATTGGAGCACTTGGACGATTTGTTGGAAGACTTAGATCAAGCTTTTCTAGCAATTTGAGTTTAATCCATCTCATTTCTTCGGTGGAAAATCGTTCTATTACCAATCACCGAGTCCATCTACAAGATAATAAACTAGTTATAGAGATTTAAGATCATGCATTATCCAGTTTTTGTACTTCGCAGTCCGGCAGGGCAGTAGATTAAAATTGATTTCTAGTTTGGTGGTTATGTAATCTTCTTTCAAAAAATAGAATGATAGATATCAATCATAATTGCATTTAGTATGCTGCCTTACGCTATTTCTTCAGGAGTTCGAACATTGAGAATTGTCGAATTTCCCTTTTTGGACAAATTTTTTAATTCCTTTGCGTTAATATTTTTACACTTATTTTTTGAAGCACTTCTGGAGAGGAATTGTTGGTAGATTTATTTTCTGATTGATACGAAAACAGAAGGATTGAAAATATCATTATCCGCAATTATGCCACTAATCTAATTTTATTTGCTCAACCGGCAGGCAGGCCCGCCACAGCGAGGCAGGCCGATGGCGTTCTGATAGCCATCGGAATAAGTACCAGTAATTCAAGTGTTTACCACATAGTAAGCTGCTTTTTGATTTTTATTGGTGCAATTGAGGGTATACACAATTGAAAAAACAGAAATGAGGAAAATCGCTTTCATTTAGATTTTATATTTTCTTAAAAAGTAACCTTTCTGATTCTGCTTTAAAGTGATTTTTCTCACACGAGAGAAAGTCTAGCTTGATCCTAATGCTTCATATAATCAACGAGATTTTACAAGGGTATAAACATAACTATTCTCACCTTCTTCCCGGACTAGACTCACGAGTTCACCGTTTGTCATAGTGTAAGTATATTCTCCGGAGAGTATCAAGCCCCAGTTAAATTCCGCAGTCCAAAAACATTCATTCGCAAATTTTATCTTATTTCCCACTATCTCATAAGTTCCTCTACATATCGCAGGGTATTTTATTTTGCTGGATGTACCTGTGAAACGTCCATTATCGAAGATTAAGGTCACCTCAGAACTTACAAAATCTGTGTTTGGCACTGCCAAGTAAAATTGTCCGGTATAGGTGCCATCGATGTTGGTTAAGACAGGTGATTCTTCTGAAGCACAGCTCCAAAAGATGGCAAAGAAGATGATAAAGTGAATTGGCTTCATGATTTTTCCGTACGAATTTTCTGCTTCCTGAGTTTATGTTTTTTGGGGAATCGCTTAGTTTTTAGGAATGAAATACAGTGGTAGTTGAAGTATCCCATTTGAAATCATTTAGAATTATAAAATTATCTCTATATTATTCTATGTTTTAACTACAAAATAATGATAAACCCATGGCAACCCAGCCTATTGAATTAATTCTTGGTAGGCAGTTTATAGACAGTTTGTCTATGCCGATATTTTTAGTGGATTCGGACGGAACATTAATTTTTTATAATGAGCCTGCAGAAAGTATTCTCGGAATTAGATTTGGAGAGACAGGCAGTATGAAAGTTGAAGAATGGTCAACAGCCTTCAAGCCAATAGATGCCGATGGCAACCCATTACCCGCAGATAAACTACCCTTGGTCCAAACACTCACGCATCACAAACCCGCACAGGGATCGTTTTACATAGACAACTTGAGAGGTGAAAGGCACTTGATTAATGTCACGGCCATTCCAATCGAAGGAAGATCCAAGCGATTTTTAGGGGCTATGGCTTTGTTTTGGAATTCCAATTTTTCATGAAGATTAAAGTTTGGGGTTGCAGAGGTTCCCTACCTTCACCCGGCCCGGAAAATAATAAATACGGCGGTAATACATCTTGTATTTCCGTGACTGTGAAAGACACATTAATCATTCTTGATGGTGGTTCAGGTATTCTGCGTTTAGGTAAAGCAATCGCCTCGGAAGTGAAAGAGCTCCATATTTTATTGACACATCTTCACATCGATCATACGATGGGTTTGGGATTTTTCCAACCTTTGTACAATCCGAATATACAGGTGCACCTTTGGGGTCCAAGTACGATTAATGAGCCACTTCTTCATCGTTTGAGAAGGTATTTTTCTCCACCACTATTTCCAGTTCGCTTAAGTGAGCTGCCTAAGCATCCGATCATTCATGAGATTGGTAATACAGAATTTGAAATTGGAGACCTAAAAATAAAATCTAGCTACATATGTCATCCTGGCCCAACACTGGGTTTCCGAATTACAGATGGCAATTCGGTATTCGCGTATATGCCAGATCATGAGCCAGCGCTTGGTTCGGCTGACTTCCCCAGTGATTTGGAATGGACTAGTGGTGTTGAAATTGCTGAAAATGCAGATTTATTATTCCATGATGGGCAGTACACGGACGAAGAGTATAAATCAAAGATCGGTTGGGGGCATAGTTCGGTAAATGATGCCATCGCATTTGGTGGAGAATGTAAGGTCAAAAAGATGGCGATTTTCCACCATGATCCGCTAAATTCGGATGAGCGATTGGAAGAGATTTATCAAGAAGGAATCAGACAAACAAATCCAGCGTACCCGGTGATTATCTGTAAAGAGGGAGAAGAGTTTGATTTGGGGTAAGATCTTTTATTTAGAAATTTTTTTACTAAACCCATAACCAGCTTCATAACCATCATTATATCCCTGCTTAATAATATTTACCGTTTCTTCCCAATTGAAAACCAATTCAATAAAAAACAGTGCTGCTATTCCCATAAAGAAGAAAAATATGTCTCGTCCAGTGATTTTTTTCATTTGTTTTTGAATTTAATATAGATATTTCTAGTGCTGATTATAGGAGCGTTTGTTGAAATAGGGGAGGAATTTATTTTGGGAAATCAGTCGTGTAGCTGGTACGATTTATGAACAGCATGTGTCTTTAATGCTTATCACATTCGATGGAGTTCCAACCATCCATAAACTCCTGCACAGGACTGCTCCAATCCGTGGCAATAATCATGGTGAAGAATGTGCAAACTCCCAGAAAGAATATTGTAAGATCTTTTTTTTTAACTTTTTTCATAACGATAAACTTAACTATTGAATACAGTAAAAAACTTTAGTGGTGTGCAACTATTCTTTTTGGTTGCGCTGTTTTACTTTGAAAAAACAAGGGAACTTATCATTTTCTACATGGCTTATTATTACCTGATACTACTTAGTTCAAAAAATCCCAAATCTCCAAACATAAATGTAATATTCTTACCCTGCCCAGCCGTCTCGATCCAAACTTCGATATTGAATGGCTTCAGCTAAATACTCAACTTTTATGTTTTCGGAGCCAGATATATCTGCAATCGTACGCGCTACTTTTAGAATTCGATCATAGGCTCTGGCCGAAAGTCCAAGCCGCTCCATGGCAGTTTTTAGGAGCATTTTTCCAGCTTCACTAATCTGACATACTTCTTTTACCTGATGGGAAGGCATCATAGCATTGCAAAAAACTTCTGGATTATCTTTAAATCGCTCTTTTTGCCGTTCTCTTCCTTGTATAACTCGTTCTCTGATTGACTTGCTGGATTCTGTCTTGCGAGTGGAGGTCAGCTCGTCAAATTTTACCGGAGTCACCTCTACGTGAAGATCGATTCGATCGAGCAGCGGACCGGAGACCTTATTCAGATAGCGCTGTACGATTCCAGGCCCACAAACACATTCCTTTTCTGGATGATTGTAATAGCCGCATGGGCAAGGGTTCATGCTGGCGATCAACATAAAATTAGCTGGATAGTCCACCGAAATTTTTGCTCGAGAGATGGTCACCTTTCGATCTTCCAACGGCTGACGCATCACTTCAAGAACCGATCGTTTAAATTCGGGTAATTCATCCAAAAATAGTACTCCGTTGTGAGCTAAGGAGATTTCTCCAGGTTGAGGATTTCCCCCGCCGCCTACTAAAGCAACATCTGAAATGGTGTGATGCGGACTTCTAAAAGGTCGCTGTGCAATCAAACTTCCATTCCTTCCCAATTTTCCTGCTACTGAATGGATCTTAGTCGTTTCCAAAGCTTCCATTAGCGTAAGTGGTGGAAGAATCGAAGGAAGTCGTTTTGCTAGCATAGTTTTTCCAGCGCCAGGTGGGCCGATCATAATCACGTTATGACCACCGGCAGCAGCAATTTCCATAGCACGTTTGATGTTTTCCTGACCTTGGACATCTGCAAAATCAAACTCATTATCATCCAATGAATGATAAAAGATCTCTCTCGTATCAGTCACCAGTGGTATGATCTCCAAATCACCCATGAGGAAATTTGCGGCCTGCTGCAATGTCTCTACCCCAATTATATCTAAATTATTGACGATGGAAGCCTCTTTAGCATTTTCTAAAGGGAGAATAAACCCTTTAAAACCCTGCTTGCGAGCTTCAATGGCAATAGGCAAAACCCCTTTTACTGGACGCAAATTTCCGTCCAGAGAGAGCTCGCCCATTATTATGTATTCGTGTAAGGCAGGGAAATCCACCTGTTCTGAGGCTTGGAGAATTCCCATAGCGATGGGTAAATCATAAGCAGAACCTTCTTTTCGAATGTCAGCAGGAGCCAAGTTGACCACCACTTTCTGTCTGGGCATTCGAAATCCGAAATATTTTAAGGCAGATTCCACCCGCTGCTGCGATTCTTTGACAGCAGAATCGGGAAGTCCAACCATATAAAAAAGTGTTCCTTGTCCAACATTTACTTCTATTGTAATAATGTTCGAGTCAACACCTGAGACAGCACTTCCAAAAGTTTTAGCAACCATAAAAAAGGAGACGTTTAGGTCTTTTCAATATACTATTTTGATATACTCAAATCTTTATTTTCAAGTAATATCTTCACTCGGAGGAATATTTGCTGGATCAGCATCTTTCTCTTTTTCTATAAGATTAGTTGAATTTGGTGTTATAACCGGATGTTCAAAATCGTAAATCTTTGCTTTCAGCGCGTTTATTTCGCGCTCCATTTTTTCGATTGAAGCTGCCATTCTATTACTTACTGAATAGCCAATAGCCCAAGCGAGAAGAAACACAATTAATCCCGTCAGTATGATTTTCACCATGGAGTCTGAATCGATTTCTTCCATTCCGAATAAAACACCTAAGGTGTCAAAGGAAATAAAGAAGATAAGAAATGATCCAAAATAAACGAAAAGTAGTATTTGAAGAATCTGATGAAATTTTTTCATGAGTTGAAAATTAAATTATTCAAATATACTAAACCGACTGAATACTAGAAAGCTTCTGATACAATCCAGTGATTCGGCTCAACTCGGGATGGGTGCCTCTCTGGACAATCTGACCCTGTTCAATCACCAATATTTCATCTGCATGCTGAATGGTGCTTAATCGATGTGCAATTACCAAAGTGGTCCGATTTGCCATTAGTTTAGTAAGTGCTTCTTGAACCAAAAGTTCGGATTCTGAATCAAGCGCCGAGGTAGCCTCATCGAGAATTAAGATTGGAGGATTCTTTAATACGGCTCTTGCAATGCTCAGTCGCTGTTTTTGTCCTCCGGAAAGTTTGGAACCTCGTTCTCCAATTGAGGTCTCGTAGCCATTTTCTAGTTTAGAAATAAATTCATGTGCATTTGCAATTTTTGCTGCTTCGATCACTGTGTCGAGACTTGCATCATTTATTCCGAAGGCAATATTATTAAATACTGTGTCATTGAACAGGATGGATTCTTGAGTGACAATACCCATTAAGCTGCGCAGATCTCCCAAGCTCAAGTTGCGAATGTCCACACCATCCAAAAGAATCTGACCGCCGCTAGGATCATAGAATCTTGGCAGCAAGTCGGCTAAGGTTGATTTCCCTCCACCTGAAGGCCCTACCAAAGCGATGGTTTTCCCTTTTGAAAGCGTAAAATTGATAGTACTCAATACATTCGTCTCTTCGTATGCAAAGTTTACATTTTGAAATTCGATTGAGTTTTTGAATCCGGTTAGCCGCACTGGTTCCTTTGGAGAATTAATTTTCGATGGTGTATCAATCACGGTGAAAACACGCTCCGCAGAAGCAATTCCCCGCTGGATATTGCTCATGGCCCGGGAGATTTCTTTGGCCGGATTGAGCACTTGTGTGAAAATAATAATGTAAGTGATGAAGTCAGAAGCCCCGAGATCGGAATCTCCGCTCAGCACCAATCCACCACCATAGACTAAAATTCCAGCAACCACAGACACGCCCAAAAATTGAGAAATCGGTGAGGCTAATTCGTTCTTTCGGGCCATATTGACATTTACATCAGCGTAAAAATCGGTCTCTCGATCGAATCTGTTTTTCATAAACCATTCAGCATTGAAGGCTTTGATCACGCGCATCCCGCTGAGTGTTTCGTCTAAGATATTGACTATCCTACCTAGCGACTCTTGACTTTGGATGGCTGTCTTTCTTAATCTTCGGGTGATTCCACCAATAATTGCACCTGATATGGGGATAATTAAAATAGTAAATAGGGTCAATTTGACCGACATTAGAAATAGCACTGCAAAATAAATAATGATGGTAGCAGGCTCTCTAAAAACGACACGTAGTGATTGCACGATGGTATTTTCGACTTCCTGCACGTCATTGGTCATTTTTGATAAAAGATCTCCTTTTCGCTCATCGGAGAAATAGGCGATTTGAAGTCCACTCACCCGCTCAAAAATATCCATTCGCATTTTCTTGATGACAATTGCTTTCACTTTTGCCAAAACGACGCCAGTTAAATAAGTGAATAGGTTGGCTAAGAATACTGAAATGACAATGATGACACAGACATATAAAAGAGTCCCCATTTTCCCATAAGTTTCAGCAACGTGAAGGAAATAGTAGTTGAAGAGGTGAGAGAAATAGCCAATGGAAAACTCAAAAGTTGGCTTATCTGAAAATTCTAGGAGTTTAGCAGGGTCCACTTGCTCAAAAATCACATCGAATAATGGCTTCAGTAAGGTGAAGTTCAGCAGACCAAAAATGATAGAAAGTAATGCGTATATGACATATGTAGGCACGAATTTACCATAAGGCCGGGCATAAGAAAGAATTCGCAAGTAGGTATTCATAGGATGCAATCTGTAAATTCACTCAAATTTAAGGAAAATTGTCCGCTCAGGAAGCGACTAGTAATTGTAATCAGGTCTTAGGAAGTTCCACCGTAGTCCGAGTTGGATCAGTTGACTTGATTCTGGACTATCCAAATCCTGTGCTGTTCGCCTTCTGAATGTATGGGTAGCATCGATAAAGAAATTATGACGGAGCATATAGCTCGCATTCAGATTGGATTGAATAAGCTGATTTTCGACGCCTTGCCCAATGAAATTCCCAAATAACCCTGTTGGACTTCCCACAAGTCTGTTTTGTAATACATCCCCACCAAAATTGGTTGTAGCATTCGGATCAGCACCATACAATTGATGCATAGCTAATAAAGTTAGATTCAGTTTAGGCAAAGGTTGGTAGCGAATGATCCCCAGAAATTCCCGGAAGTTTGCGCCACGAGGATGGGTGAGCGGTGTTCTCCAATTGCTGTAAGATTGATAGTTTTGTTTTTCCTGAAAGGTATAAGGCCGCGCTGAATTGAATTCCAATTGCAGATCTAGGTTAGCGATTTTAAAGGCATTGATATATTTGTAGCCTGCCTGCACACCATATTTATTTCGTTTTGATCCCTTGCCGTCGATCCCGAAGAATTCATTAAACACAAATTCATCGAGTGCAAACTGGCCATAGAACTGCATTCCTGGATATAGATTCCATTTGAAATCTGTGCCTAGCATGACTTTGTCGGGAGTGCCTAGTCCTTGCTCCACCCATCTGAAAAAGATAAGGGGATTGAAGTAATTGAAATTTGCCTGATCACTCATGACAGATTCGAAAAAGCCAAGATTCAGCTTTTTCCCAACATCAAATCCCAAACGATGAAATGAAAACCACTTTTGAGGATAGCGCCCATCCGTAGGTCTTCCCCGATTGTATATCACATCGGCGGTCATTTGTGTCCAAATATTCGTCAGCTGAAATTTCCACACTTTTGTATTCAGCTTTACAAACATGTAGGGGTTTGAGAAATCGGAGAGGAGAAAAGAGCGATAGCCCTCTCCGACGAAATTCCGATCATGACCAATCTGTGCTTGAATATTCTTTGTGAGATTAAAATTGATATGGCCCAGCGCGGAAAAATAACTGTAGCCATCCGAATTATATTCTTTCCAGAATCCTTCCCCTGGAACAGCCCCGTTGTATTCGGCAGTATTTTTTACCCAAGAAGGAAAGAAAGCTTCTGAAGATGTAAAGTAGGTGTAGAATCCTACTTTCTTGTCGATTAAACCTCGAATCATGGCTCCCCTGGTCAGTCGATTTGGATTTTGTTCATTATCTGATTCGATTCCCCCATTGAAATATAGCACTGGACTAGCATGAATATCCAACTCATCACTGTCGTAATAGGCCAAATCACCAGGCCTTTTATAAAGTGCATTGAGAAAAGGTTTCTTGGAAAGAGGGGTTTCACTGGACATAAATTCCCAATTGTCCTGACTTAAATAAGCAAGATTAAAGAGATCTGATTTGGACTGGATCACTGGATCCGAGGCCAAGGAATCTAAATATTTACCCAACAAATCTCTTCGCCATGGTCTTACCCCAGTTTGGAAAATAGGATTGTTTTGTCCTCGAAGGATTTCATATCGCTCGATGCGGTGGTAATAATCCCGATCATAAGGAACGTAACTGCCTTGTGAACAGGAAAAAAAGGGATATAGAAATGCCGCTAAAAAAAGGATTAATGAAGCGTGGGAATTGCGAAGAGAGATATTTTGCATCGCTTAAAGCTAAAAAAAGCATGGATATCTCAAAACAGATGAGGCATATTAGCTTCTGAATTCGATTATAAGGTTGTTTTTCCGTCTTTGGCTCAGAAATACCTTACAAATATTTGGTGATATTTTTTAAAAGAATAACTTTGTAAATTATTTGAAAAATACTTTATAACTAGCAATACAATGAAAGCTGATATTCATCCAAATTACAGAGAGGTAGTGTTCTACGATACTTCTAGCGAATTCAAATTTATAACTAAGTCCACTATTGAGACTTCCGAGAAAATTACTTGGGAAGACGGTAATGAGTATCCGTTATATAAGATTGAAGTCAGTTCTGAATCTCACCCGTTCTATACCGGTAAGAAAATGATGCTGGATACTGCGGGTCGAGTTGAGAAATTCAACAGAAGATACGGAAGTAAGAAGTAATTCTTTAAAACTT
>JBDNIP010000360.1:0-1581 GCA_041688245.1 Algoriphagus sp. | reverse complement strand
TTCCAAAGTAATGCTTATTGGGGTGTCGCTGGTCGTATTTATCTACCTTTTTAGCAGCATATCATCGGTTGTAGTATTTCTCCCGGATGATTTAGCAGCAAATATGGCGCTATTGAGCGATGCGGCAACACTTATATTTGGAGGAAATGCGAGCTACTCTATTGCTTTTGGAGCATCTGTTTCCACTTTCGGAATATTGAATGCTTTGATATGATCCATAAAATTGTGGTAATTCAACTCAGAACCCAAATCAAGCAGAATTTTCAAATTGGTCGTAGCGATTTTAGCTGCGTTTAATTTTCAGTCAATAGTATTCTCAAGTGCTTTATTCAAAAGATGTAATGAGAAATATTTGGAATCACTAGCTAAATTCCTTTGCTCCAAAATTTAAGTTTTCCCTTGTTATCCGATTTCACTAATCGATAACTCGCTGGAATCTCTTCGCAATTCCCACAATAGGTTACGATTTTTGTTCCGAGTGGAGCGGAATCAAAGCGCTCTTTTAAAGACAGAATATAGGCATTGAATTTATCCAAGTTGATCTCATTTTCCTTTCCCAGCTTATCTTTTAGATTAATATTCTCTTCGAAAGAATTGAAAAAGTAAAAGTTGTCATAGCTAGTAAAATCAATATTTAGCATGTCATCATGGATGAAATATAAATTATCCAATTGATAGGTTAGTGCTAATTTCCTTGAAATCTGAACGAGATTGGCTCTTTGTTCTACACCTGTGATTTTGGACTTGGAATAGGCCGCTGCGATTACACAGAATTTCCCCGAGCCTGAACCTATATCAAGAACAGATTTGCCATCGGCCCCTAAGTAGTCAATAGCTTTTTTGGCAATAGCTACTGGTGTCCAATGCGTACCGGAAAGCATTTTTATTTTTTGGGGACAAAGGGAGTCAAATTCCTTGTCTGTAATGGAATTAAGGTCCATAGCGTCAAAAAATCTTACTTGATAAACTTAGGTGGATGTTGCTCCTCAAAATCAGTAGCCGCTTGGTAGGCTTTGGCCAAAGCTAGAATACTTCCTTCATCGTAGAGATTTCCGATCAGCGTAAAACTTGTCGGTCTTCCTTTTTTATCCAAACCATTAGGAATGCAAACCACTGGATGTCCACTTAGATTAGTCCCCATCAATTGACGGAAGTTAGCTGTAGGTGCGATAATCACATCATATTGACTGAAAAGGGTATTTAATTCCTCGATTAGCTGTCTTCGTTGCCGATTAGCTTGAAGGTATTCTACGGCAGGAATAAAACGAGATTGACGAAGGGAATTTGCGCGTGAGCTTTTCTGCTGCTCCACCATCATATCCACTTCACCTGAGCGAACGAGCTCATCAAAGTAAGCTCCCGCCTCGGCTCGCAAGATAATATCAAAAACAGCATAGGGATAATCTGCAGGAAAAGCGATCGAATCCAGCTTCACACCTAATTTCTGAAGCACTTCCAAAGCTGCTTGGAGATTCGTACCTACATCTGTCGTATCCTTATCTATTTCTCCCTTCAAATAGGCAACTTTTAATTGACTTGGAGTCTTTGATATACGATTGAAGGGAACATTATTCGTACTCG
>JBDNIP010000359.1:0-3490 GCA_041688245.1 Algoriphagus sp. | reverse complement strand
GCAGAATTCCGTGGACTATCCGGTACGCTAGTGGAAATCCAACAGATAATTGAAAGATTCGCACAGATCTGAGCCCTTTTCTGTGAGAATCTGTGGGAAAATTTTTTTTACCGCAAAGGCCGCGAAGGTTTCGCAAAAGGCCACAAAGTACAAGCTTTAGCTTTTCTATTTTTTTTTAATAGAATTCCTTAGACCAGCTGTTATGCTAGTTGAAATTCAACAGACAATTAAAAAGATCTCTGAAGATCTGAGCCCTTTTCTGTAAGAATCTGTGGGAATTTTTTTTTACCGCAAAGGCCGCAAATATTTCTCAAAAGGCCCCACACAGTATCACCATTCAAAGCCTGCCAAAGAAATATCAATCTATTCAGAATCCAACCTCAGAAATCATTCATCTGCTTTATTCGCATCATGTACATGTCCTTGATCCAATTCATCTTTAGTAGCTTTTCGCACTTCCAAAACCAGACCTTCAAAATGAAGATCAAAGCCCACTAAAGGGTGGTTGAAATCCAGTAATAACTCATCTCCCAAATCCTTTATCACCTTCGCCTGCATTGGATAGTCGTTCTCATCCATCAAGGGTAAAAAATTTCCCTCTTCCAACATCTCCTTGGAAAAACCTTGCTCTTGGGAAAACTGACTTTTAGGAAGGGTGATCAATAATTCTTCCTCAGTATTCCCGTAGGCGTCTTCAACTCCGATCACAAAAGAAAATTCTTCTCCTTGCACTTTGGAAGCTAAGAGTTCTTCAAACTTCTCTGGTAAACCACCCTGGCCGAAAATAAAGTAAAAAGGATCTTCTTCATCTCTTACTTCGACGCTGAATGGCACAGATTCAATATCATCTGCATCTTTACTTACTTTTAACTCATAGGTCAAGCCAACAACAGCATTTTCTTCAATTTTCATAATAGATATGGTTTCTGTTTATTAATTTAGTTGTACATCTATTTTTCTGACAGTAAGAGAGAAAAATAATATACGATGATTTGGTAATCCCGATAACGTGGACTGGTTTCAAGGCCAATAGGTGTTCGGTCACCGGTTAAAATAAGTACTCAAAACAAGATTTCTGGCAAAATTGCAAATACTCACAGTATCTATTTCAATATCCAGTATTTTGCTCTGATCTTTATTCGTTCTTTTAGGATGTTCCACTTGGTCCTTGGAGTGGATTGGTAAAGCGGTTTGGTAGCACGGAATACGAAATACTGGTAGTCCTTTTCTTTGAAGAAAATTGAATACGTTTCCATTTTATCCAGATAAAAGCCTGCGCTGGTGAGACTTTTGATGAGATCTCCCGAGTCCAGCGGTTGGTCGATAACCTGAAGTTTTTGAGGTTCATTCTCTATCATCCATTTCAAATAGCGTGGCGCAGGAATATGAATAATCACCACTGATTCTGAATGAGAATGCTTTTGAATATTTTGGAAAAGCCGTGAATGTTGATCCAGTGGTATATGTTCCAATACGTCCGGAAACACGAAGAAGTCAAAGGTCTTATTGGGTTTGTCGAAGTCAGACATATCTGATACTTCAAACTGAAGATTCGACTGATCTTTCCAGATCTCTTTCGCTTTTGAAATACTCTCTGGGGAAATATCTACAGCTAGTACTTCACCTTTTTTTACCTGATAAGCTAGTAAATGGGAAACTGTACCAATTCCACAGCCTACCTCTAATATGGAATGAGTAGGAGCTAATCCTGCTTCCATTACAATATCGAGGATACTCAAATGCCTGGAATTGACGCCTATTTTGGCTTGCTTCTCCGCAAACTGATCATAGAAACTGACTATATTTTCTTTATTGATCTCCATCAGACTTCGATTTAATAGTAAGAAAAATACCTGCAAATAGGCCAGCTATAATTGAGTATTGGAAAATGATCATTGGAATTTTGGTCGCTGTGTAGCTTTTTGGGGCAAATTTGAAAACAACCTTATGTTGTCCCTCAGGAATAGCCATTCCTCTGAGCAAATAATCCACTCGTAGAATTTCAGCTTCCTGACCATCAATCGTAGCTGTCCATCCCACAGGATAATGGATCTCGGAGAATACGCCCAATCCAGCTTTCTGCATCTGGGCAGTATATTTTAATTCATTTGGAAGGTAGGAGTCTAACTTGATTTGACCTTGTCCAGCCGTCAGATTTGGATATTCACTACTATTAACGGTTGCGGAAATTTTGGTATCGATTTCTCCCAATTGCTCCATTTCAGCTTGGTTAGAAACGACCTGCACGAGCTCATTCGGCACCCATGCAGCTCCATTCGATGCCGGATTTTCAAATACTGCATTCGCAGCGCTGCCCGCAATGATGTATTTGGTATTCAACATATTCATCACTTGAATACCTTGAAAATCGAAGTCTCCAGCCTGTGCCTTTTTAACAAACGCATCCAATTCAAAAGTCAGCTGATTATCCAGTAAATCCTGATAGCGTCTCAGTTTGGCTCCATGATAGCCACTTAGACTTTGGAATCGGTAACTGGTTCGGGCTCCTTTGGTCAGCGACTCTGTCAAGCTCAATACTCTGAAATGTGATTGATCTTGAGCTACGACTTCTTCTGCTGGTGTAATGGCGAAAAAGCTCTTGGCCGGATTGGGTTGGAATGATTCGGTATTTAAGTACTGTCGATTAACCATCCAAAGATCCAAGGTAACTAAGGCCAAAAGCCCAAATCCCAAAACCAAATCTGAAACCTTTCCTTTCAAGTAAAGGTAAATCAGCGCAAATGCAGCGATTATAAATGCTAAGCTTTTCCAAGCCGAAGCAGTCAGCATGGATTTTCGATCTTTTTTCATCGCTTCCAAAAGCCATTCAGGAAGACCCTGATCTCCTGCTACATCAAAGCGAAACATGCCAGCCCCAAGAATCAAAAGGATCAAAATACCAGCAGCAATACCTCCCGAAATCAGGAGCGGCTTAAGTTGTTTGTCAGTAGCTGTTCGCTCTAAAGCAATCATTCCCAAAACAGGGATTGCGAAAAGCGTCATTCCCAAAGCCATAGAAACGGCTCGGAATTTATTATATCCGGGTAGAATATCGAAAAGCAAGTAGTTGAACCCACTGAAATTCTTACCCCAAGAAAGCAGAATTGAAAATACAATGATGGTTCCAAAGGTGATCAGACTTTCTTTTGGCGCAGCCCAAATTCCCAAAATAGCCAAGAACACTAAGATCGCTCCGCCGTAGATCGGTCCTCCGGTAAAAGGTTGATCCCCCCAATACGTTGGGGCACCTTGCAAAAATCCATTGATCTGCTGCGCATCGACTCCATTTGCCCGAAGGGCTTGTTCAGATGCGGAGTCTTTACCCAAAGGAGTTTGACTTCCGCCTCCGTAGAAATTAGGGATTAATAGGGTTAAAGTTTCCAGCTTACCATTTGACCAAGCAAAGGCATAATCTTTATCCAGACCTGCTCCGGTACTTTCCAAAGTATCTTCCCCTCTGGTCGAATAGGGACTGTATTCCAGTGCAGTG
>JBDNIP010000038.1:0-3265 GCA_041688245.1 Algoriphagus sp. | reverse complement strand
AGAGTGCCAAAGGCACGATCGGTATTGAACTATATTTGCTTATTCAACAATACTACACTCCCTAAAGAAAATATTTCTTCATGTTATTTTTTCTGCCTAGCTATTTGAAACAAAAAAGTGGAGTAATTGGGAGCTGAACAGGCAAATGAAAAATCTATCTTTTAACCAACTGCTCCGTTTCCTTCAACACACTAATCAACCACTCTCCAATTAATTACGCCATGAAAAAACTCACCATACTTTTAATTTTATTTCTAATTCCTAAATTCCTTTCCGCCCAATCCTTTACCATGGAGCAAGTGGCCAAATTCAGCTTTCCTTCTGAGTTGACCGCTTCCCCAACTGGCGAAAAAATCGCTTGGGCCATGAATGAACAGGGAAAACGGAACATCTACTTTGCCGAAGGCCCAGACTTCAAGCCAAAAAAACTAACTGCTTTCAACAAGGATGATGGCCAGGAGATTAGCAGCTTGCAATTCAGCTCGGATGGTAATTGGTTGGTATTTGTCAGAGGTGGAGATCATGGCGGTGGCAACTCCTCCTCCACTGTCAATGCAGAGAATCTAACCAAACTCCCAAAAGTGGAAATCTGGAAAATCAATTTGTCCACTGGACTTTTGACTCAGGTTATGGAGGCAGATTCTCCTGTGGTTGGATTTCCGACAAAATTGATTTTTTTGAAAGCTGGACAAATCTGGGAATCTGATTTGAACAGCCCTGAAATGGCAAAGCAATTATTTGAAGTCAAAGGAATTGTCAACGGGATGCAGTTTTCTCCTGACGGAAAGCAATTAGCCTTTACTGTGAACCGCGGAAGTCATTCCATTTTAGGAATCTTTGAGGACGCTGCCACTCCAATCCGATGGGTAGAAGCCTCCTTTCATCGGGACTCTAATCCACAGTGGTCTCCGGACGGCAAGTCGATCGCGTTTATCCGGACACAAGGTGGAAAAGGTATAGCATTTCCACTCCTCGAACCTCGTCATAATCCTTGGGAAATCTGGATAGCTGATGTCGCAACCGGAAAAGGAAAAGAACTTTGGAAAGCACCAGAAACACTTCGCGGCTCCTATTCCGCTGGATTTTTAGCTTTTGCAGCAAATGATAAAATCGTTTATCAATCCTATGAAGACGGCTGGCAACATTTGTATTCACTTTCACTCACAGATCAAAAATCGACTTTACTCACTCCCGGGAATTACATGGTCGAGCAGATAAAATTAAGCTCCGATGGCAAGAAGCTGACCTTTTCGGCCAATACAGGAGATAGCCCACAAGACTTAGATCGGCGACATATTGGCTCAATTGAGTTGGCCAACAACAAATTGAACTGGGAAACTACGGGAACCGGAATCGAAGCTTACCCAGTTTGGGTGGGTAATACCGGTAAAATGGCTTACTTCAGCTCAACGGCCCAGCGATCTCATTTGATTGCAGTGAAAGAAGGTGCAACCACTAAACTTTTACAAGAAGATCTGATCCCATCAGATTTCCCTCAAAAAAGCTTGGTCACTCCAAGACAGGTAAGCTTCAACGCTCCGGATGGGACAACTGTCTATGGACAGATTTTTGAAAAAGAAGGTGGTGCGGCAAAAAAGCCGGGAGTAATTTTCGCTCATGGCGGACCACAGCGTCAGATGCTTTTGGGCTGGAGCTACATGGATTATTATTCCAATACCTATGCGATTAATCAGTATTTGGCTGAATTGGGATTTGTCGTGCTTTCTGTGAATTATAGACTTGGTATAGGCTACGGTTATGAGTTTCATCGCCCGGCTTATGGCTATCATCAGGGAGCTGTCGAATATCAGGACATCAAAGCCGGAGGAGAATATTTGGCTAATTTAGCTCAGGTGAATGGGGATAAAATTGGAATTTATGGAGGAAGTTACGGCGGTTTTTTGACGGCTTTAGCGCTAGCGAGAGACTCTGATTTATTCAAAGTGGGGGTTGATATTCACGGCGTACATGATTTGGATGGACGCTATGATTTGCCGGAGACCTATGAAGTAGCATCTGACTATGAAAAAGCGAAGAAAACAGCTTGGGAATCCTCTCCGATGTCAGATCTGGCAACTTGGACGTCGCCGGTATTATTTATTCACTCAGACGATGATCGTAATGTCAATGTCAGCCAAACGGCCGATTTGATCCGAAGATTTGAGGAGCTCAAGAAACCCTACGAATCCATCTTGATTCCCGGAGATACGCATCATTGGATGAAGTGGGAAAACATGGTGCGTGTGGATCAGGCCACAGCAGATTTTCTCAAGAAACATTTGATGGACTGATGCTAAAGCTTCAGGGAGTTCATCATATCGCTATTATTTGTGCAGACTACGAGCGATCCAAGAAATTCTACACCGATGTCTTGGGTTTGGAAATTATTCAAGAAATCTACCGTGCAGAACGAGACTCTTTCAAGCTTGATTTAGCTTTAAATGGAAAGTACATCGTAGCGCTTTTTTCATTTCCAAATCCACCCAAGCGGGTATCAAGACCCGAGGCTCTTGGTCTCCGACACCTTGCCTTTTCAGTAGGTGATTTGGAAGAAAGTATTAGGTTTTTAACGAATCATCTTATAGCTACGGAACCTATCCGCGTAGATGAGTCCACAGGAAAGCGATTTACGTTCTTCGAAGATCCTGATGGATTACCAATTGAATTTTATGAGGATTGAGATCCTAGGTCAAAAAATGGCATGAAT
This sequence comes from Algoriphagus sp., assembly GCA_041688245.1. Taxonomy (GTDB): domain Bacteria; phylum Bacteroidota; class Bacteroidia; order Cytophagales; family Cyclobacteriaceae; genus Algoriphagus. The sequence continues at coordinate 558 of JBDNIP010000038.1, read as the reverse complement.
TAATGCCACAATTTTCTCCGTGTCCCTTTGTCCAACCTCCGCGTTCTTGGCGGTAAAAAAATCTATCTCAAACCGTTTTGGCGAAACGTTATTTTCTCGATCGGTTTCTTTTCAGCCAAAAAAAGGTATGAATTAATGACGCAATTTTCTCCGTGTCCCTTTGTCCAACCTCCGCGCACTTGGCGGTAAAAAAAATCAATCCCAAACCGTTTTAGCGAACTGTTATTTTCTCGATCGGTATCTTTTCAGCCAAAAAAAAGGTATGAATTAATGACGCAATTTTCTCCGTGTCCCTTTGTCCGACCTCCGCGGGCTTTGCGGTAAAAAAAATCACCCACCATCTATTTTGGGGAGCCGTTATTTTCTCGATCGGTATCTTTTCGGCCAAAAAAAAGGTATGAATTAATGACGCAATTTTCTCCGTGTCCCTTTGTCCAACCTCCACGTTCTTAGCGGTAAAAAAAATCAATCCCAAACGGTTTTAGCGAACTGTTATTTTCTCGATCGGTTTCTTTTCAGCCAAAAAAAGGTATGAATTAATGACGCAATTTTCTCCGT
>JBDNIP010000358.1:0-2696 GCA_041688245.1 Algoriphagus sp. | reverse complement strand
CGGTCTGGGCATCTTCTAACTGCTCCAACAGACAGACTATTTGGATGAAAATTTCCTCTTTAGAAAAATCAGTGTCAACAGATTCGACTGCCCATCCGTCTTCTAAATCCAGTATTCTTATGAAAAAATTCTCCATAAACACTTTTTTTTCAGAGATAACTATTTCATTAAACTCGGGATAGAACCATATATTTAAGATTTACATTCTGCAAACTAGCTAAGAGTCCGCTGTAATTTTTATTTTAACTTAAAAAATAATTTAATTAGAAAATTGCTGTCCGAAATGTTGTCCCCAATGCATTATTCTTTGGTCGATTTCATCTAATGTTGGACGAGAATAAATCCCGTAGGCACATATTATTAACAATACAATAATGATAATTAATAGAATTGTATTCAAATCTGATTTTTTCATATTTTTTAATTTATATTTTTCATTTTTGAGTTCGTTCGCCAATGAATAGTAGCGGTCATGTATATGGTTTGTTCCGTGATTAAGTAGCTAATTTAGTAAATAAAAACTGAATAGAAAATCCGCTAGGACCTTCGTAAGCAGGCGAAAACTAGCAATAAATTATATACGGTGTGTGTGCCTTGAATAGTAAATATAGGAGAAATCCCTAAAGTCAAAGGGTTCAAGTCCCTGAGACGCTGGGATAATGCCTGGAAGTTAAGTAAGCCATACCGATAGCTATCGGTATGGTTTATCGTAAGGTATGCACTGAAGTAAGTGGAATATGAAAGTCTGTACCAAAGTACATGAACCGGATAAGAGGCATCAATGAGTGGATGAGCATTCACTGCCTGTCCCGAGTATCCGGGATCTTTCTGAAGTCCGAAGCATACCAAAACTCACGGATGTAGATCCGGCGGAGATAGTCACAAGGATATTCACCTTACCAAGGGAGATCTCTTATGCTGCGGGTAGCACCAAAGAGAAGTCGTCAGAGGTAAATAGTAGCTATGAGGAACGAACCATAAGAATATCGGGAGAAGAAGCCTGAGCGGAAACGTAAAAATCTGATCAGATTGGAAGTGGATCAAGATCATGCGCATGCATGGAGTACAACTAGAAAAGGTGGACGGTCCGCCGCGGCGGATTAGAGTCCAATTCTGAATACTACTATAACTTTATCTCGCCTGAGAAGAAAAGGGTATGAATCGATGCTTTCCTACTACCTCGAAACGCAACCTACAATCCAGTGAACCGCCGCATACAGCCTGTTCCGATTTTTATCGGGAAGACCCGACCCCGAAAGCTTTCGGGGGTGGTGTGAGACTGTGTACGTCGAGGCGTAGGCGCACTGTGGGCTAATGGCTCAGGCCTTCTACTCGACTATGTGCTTTTGTACCAGTCTTTAGGCAATGAAATACTTCCATTTTTAGTGTTGTCAAAGTCTAGACTATGTGGAAAAATAGTTTCATAGTTTTTAATTTTAATACGGTTTTTTCTTGTAAAAGTAAATTCGGCTATTCTTGGAATCTCAACTCCGAACTGTGAATGAATACCACAACAGTTGTTTGGATGTATATGTACACAAATGTGAGTTTGTAGGATTTTATCAAAAACTGTTTTGTTCAAACTAAAAAAATGAGGATTCCATAGATCTTGTAATGAATGAAACTCAATAACCATTATTCTGAATCTATTAATAAGAGAATCAGTCATGTTTATTATCGAATTATATTCGCCTCCTTCAATATCCATCTGTAGCAATAAATCCGAAGAATCAGAAATATCACTTGATTTTACCCAATCATCAATTGTAATAAATTCGTCATTATTTGTACATCCCACAAACTTTTTGATAAAATTATACTCCTCTTCAGAAATATCTAAATTTGGCATTTCTACGGATTTATCTGCCATAAAAACCTTCATTTTATATTTTAAACAGTCAAGTTCAAATCCACTAATTTTATCAACACCAGGTGAAAAACACGCTTCAATCCCTTCTAAATCATTGGGTGTCAAATAACCTCCATCTCCATTTGGTCCAAGTCGTATTAGTTCAAATTCCGAACGAATAGGATAGAGATCCTCAAGTAATTTTAAAACGTTACTTTTATCAGTTGCTCTCTGAAGTATAATTCCTTTATTTAAAAAGAAATGTCTTAATTTGTTCTTCAATATTTTTTTTATTTTTTGACCTCTATTTTTATTGCACATAAGGTGTTTGCGTATGGTTAGTTGCGTTGGCACTACGATAGCTAAAAGGAGGGAACCAATTATTTAGCAACACGGATTTTCCGAAAGGAAAAATAGGCGTAATTAATTATACTCGTTAATGTGAGTTGTTTTTAATCGATATAGTATTTAGAGTCGACAGGTTTAATAAATAAATTACATAAGAGTCCTATAAATAATAAACCAGCCATCAAGTACATGGTTAAGTTATATACATCGGCACTTGGCATGTTTAAAACTTCCAGTTGATATTCTCTTAAGTAATTTATCGTTACAGGCCCAATAATGGCTGCCATACTCCAAGCTAATAACAATTTACCATGGATCGCTCCAATTTGTTTAGAGCCAAACATATCTCTTAAATAAGCTGGTATTGTTGCAAAACCTCCGCCATACATACTAATGATAATAGCAAATGTTGTCGTAAATAATAACACACTACCTATTTTAACCGTAAATGGAATCAATATATAGAGGAAGATACCTAAGGTAAAGAAGATGGAGTAGG
>JBDNIP010000357.1:0-1423 GCA_041688245.1 Algoriphagus sp. | reverse complement strand
GTAATGCAAAATTTTGACCTCATTATTATTGGGGCGGGCCCAATAGGCCTAGCCTGCGCTGTGGAAGCCAAAAAAGCAGGATTAGATTATGTCATTTTGGAAAAAGGCACTTTGGCCAATTCAATCTTCAACTACCCTGTAAACATGACTTTTTTCTCCAGCTCGGAGCGATTGGAGATGGCTAATATTCCTTTCATGTCGGTGGGAAGTAAACCTACAAGAACAGAAGCTTTGGAATATTACCGAAGAATATTTTCCCACTTTGACCTGAAGTTAAACCTGTACGAAGAAGTCAAAACGCTTTCAAAAGCAGGGGATATATTCCAAATCAAAACCTCGAAGTCAAGTTACCAGACAAAAAAAATTGTGATGGCAACTGGATTTTACGATCTCCCAAACCTGATGAATGTCCCCGGTGAAGACGCGCCTAAAGTCATGCATTATTACAAGGAGCCTTGGCCATTTATCGGGCAAAAGGTGCTGGTTGTCGGTGGAGCAAATTCAGCCGTAGATGCTGCATTGGAGTGCTGGCGCAAAGGAGCTGAGGTAAGCATGGTGTTACTGCATGATGAAGTGGATCAAAATGTAAAATACTGGGTGCGGCCTGATATCATGAACCGGATCAAAGAAGGTTCGATCAAAGCTTACACGAAATCACAGGTGAAAGAAATCCGAGCAAGTGAAGTAGTGATCTCCACTCCAGATGGAGAAGTCACCATCGATAATGACTTTGTGCTGGCGATGACAGGCTACAAACCAAATTTTGGCTTATTGGAACAGCTGGGCGTGGAGATGAGCCAAGACGAAAAGCGCCAACCTTGCTACGACCAATACAACCAAGAATCCAACGTGCCGGGAGTTTACCTTGCAGGAGTTGTCTGTGGGGGGCTGAACACTCGGGAATTTTTCATTGAAAACAGCATCGTGCATGCCGAGTCGATTGTGAATGATATAGTGGGGAAGATGAAGGAAAAAGTTGAAGGCTGAAAGCAGCTTGGATATATGATATAAGATTTATGATTTAAAGGCAGAAAAGTAGCGCTGAAAAATCCGTAAATTGCAGAATATTATGAAAAAGAAACCATTTACCGTTGTCTATGAGGACAATCACCTTTTAATAGTCAATAAAGCTGCCGGGCTTTTAGTCCAAGGAGACAAAACCGGGGATAAGACGCTGACGGATTACCTCAAAGAGTACATTGCCAAAAAATATGATAAACCGGGAGCTGTTTTCCTCCACCCTATTCACCGTCTGGATCGACCTGTGAGTGGATTAGTAGCTTTTGCCCGTACTTCCAAAGGACTGGAGCGAATGATGGAGATGTTCCGCAAGCGGGATATTCACAAAGTCTATTGGGCAATCGTAAAGCGAAAGCCAAAAGAGGAAATTGGGAAATTAACTCATTGGTTAGTGAAGGATGAG
>JBDNIP010000356.1:0-5714 GCA_041688245.1 Algoriphagus sp. | reverse complement strand
TTGATCATTTCGTTGTGGAATTTTCAGTTTTACATTGAAATTAGAATCTACCTGTGTCGTTTCCAACAAATCCTTTCGCCCAAATACTAAGAATAATCGTCGCTCAACTGAACTCAGTCCAAAGCCTGTTCCTTTGCCAGGACCGACTTCTGGGTCATAGGGATTGCTAATGGAAATCATCAGGTAGTTTTGGTTTTTTGAAATAGACAGATCAATTGAAACCTCTTCAATCACTCCATAAAGTCCGTATTTTATTGCATTTTCTACTAAAGGCTGCATGAGCAATTGAGGGAGTTGCAGGGATTCAGCATCTTTTTTGACTTCAATTTTTATATCCAATCGATGACCAAAGCGCACCTTTTCGATATCCAAATACAATCGCAAATAGGCCAACTCTTCCGAAACTGAAACCCATTTTTGAGGATCTTTTCGGATTGTTCCACGAAGAAATTCGGAAAGCTGAATGACCATCTCTCTAGCCTGCTGTGGCTGGGATACGACCAAGGCATTTATTGAATTTAAGCTATTAAACAAAAAGTGAGGCTGGAGCTGCTGCCGAAGCTGAGTCAATTCTGCTTCTTTTGAAAGCTCATTCATCATTGCCTCGCGCTGCTGAGATTCTTCTTGCTCCTCCAGCTTCGAAACTACGATGGCGATCAGTGCGACCATAACTTCCGCCAATCCCAATACTGCCCAACGTAAATACAGATGATCAAATAGAAATTGGGTGTAGTCTGGATCAGCATCGAAAAACCAGCTTTGGATGTAGCCGTGAGCCCACACGGTAATCAAGCTCATCAGAAGTGGAATAATGAGCAACAGCCAGTTATTTCCACCTCTGGGAATATAAAAGCTAAAGATCCGCTCTAACACAAACACTCCAAGCATGAAACCCAAGGTGAATAAGCCTGAATCTGCCAAAGCTAAACTTAGCTCAATCCCATAAAAACAGAGGAGCAAAAAACATCCAAGAAACCAGATGAGTCCGGCTCCTTGGATAGTCCATTTTGCTTTATGAGGATTAGAAAAGGCTTTTGCAAACAAAATTTAAGGGTTTTAGATACCTTTTTGAATCTCGTTAATAAGATTTGATTTCCAAACCCCCAAAGAATATTGTGCCTTTGATTAAAAGCACTTTGTCTGTATCCACTTCAGATTGGCGATAGATTCGCTTATCCTCCACCCCTGCGGCGATATTGCTTACTTCTGTCCTGACATCCCAGTGCGGCGGCACGATCAATTTCATTCCTCCAAAAATCACATCGACTTGAAGGGTGACAATCCCGGAGAAATCAGATTGAGTCAAATCCAAATCTATTCCTCCAAAAGCTGCGGTCAACTTTCCCCCTTGAAAGTTCTTAGACATCACGCGCTTATTGACTCCGCTCAGAATCGCATCAATATTCACCCGATCCGAGAAAGTTGATCCCGAGATACCCCCTATCCCTGCAAATCCTGAATTCGTGGATTTCTGTTCTTCTTTTGGATCAGAGTCAGTCACGCTGGAGACCTTCGATACCCCTGTTCTGATTTGAGATCGAATAGCATCGATGACTTTATTCTCACGACGTTTCTGAGTGATCAGATAGATCCCCAAAGCAATCAATATAATAGGAAAGATGTAGCGCTGTAATCCGAAATCAAAGTCGAACTCCCGCTCAAAAAGGAAGTAAACGCCAACAGTCAAAACGACTATGCCAAAAAAACTTTTGAACTCATGCTTGATTAATGTAAAAGTACCGACAGCGATCAAGATCATCGGCCAAGACAAAATCCAATCTGGAAAAAAGATCCCTAGCTTCCTTAGAAGAAGCAATACACCTACGGATAGGATGATGAATCCGAAAATTATTCCGCCGTCATTTCGTTGTTTTAGTCTGCTCATTATAGAATGGTTTTAAATGATGCTCAAACCTACCCTAATCACAATACATCAGGAATAACTGATCGACTAAAGCAGCTGAAAAGTCGGTAAAGACCACAGATTAGTCGGTAAAAATGTAAGCCTCAGTTTTACCGATTGGCTATTGAAGCAAGATACTCGGCATGATTCATATCCTCTGGGGTAGTTATTTTGATATTCTCCAGACTTCCCGAAATGAGCTCTACCTGCCAGCCCTGATGTTCATACACGGTGGCATCGTCTGTGAATTGCGGAAGTTCGTCGACCGCATAAGCCACTTTAATTTTACTTACTTGGAAAGTCTGCGGAGTCTGTACTAACCTGAAGTGGTGTCGCTCTTGATAAAAAGACTTTCCATCATCAGTGACTTTCCGAATGGAATCTTTCAGCTGGACGACAGCTATTGCACTTCCAAACTTACCTGCCACCTCAAAACTTTCAGTAATTACCTTTGGGTTCACAAAAGGCCGCACTCCATCGTGAATCGCGACAAGGTCAGCAGATTTTGAAAGTTGGTTCAGCCCATTTTGCACCGATTGGAATCTAGAATTACCACCAGCTACCAAGCGATGAGGAATTGAAAAATCATGGGAACTGCAAAGTCTTTTCCAGTACTCAAAATCAGATGCCGGGAGGACCACTAGTAGATCGATCTGATTATCCAACATGTAGAAAACTTCCAGCGTCCGCATTAAAATCGGTCTATCACCAATGGGTAAATATTGCTTGGCAATGGTTCCTCCCATTCGAGTCCCTTTCCCTCCTGCTACAAGAATTGCTGCTTTATTCATTTGCTTTAAAAAACTTCCTGAATCGAAAAATGAGAAATTTTCTGTTGGAAAGAAAAAAAGCCCCAAAATTGGGGCTTTTACTACTTAGAGGATCAACATCGCATCCCCGTAGGAGAAGAATCGATATTTCTCTTTTATTGCTTCTTTGTAGGCTTTCATGATCAAATCGTAGCCTCCGAATGCAGACGTAGTCATCAGTAAAGTTGACTCTGGAAGGTGAAAGTTAGTCACCAAAGCATTTGCGATTTTGAAGTCATAAGGAGGAATGATAAACTTATCAGTCCATCCGCTGCTTACTTTCAATCTATTATTCGCAGTGACAGAAGATTCTACAGTTTTCAAAACAGTAGTTCCAATGGAGACTACTCTCTTTTTAGCATCGAGCGCCTTATTGACATGCTCAGCAGTCCCCTCAGGAATGAAGTAATTCTCAGAGTCCATCTTATGCTTCGTCAAGTCCTCAACATCCACTTGTCTGAATGTACCAAGACCCACGTGTAACGTAATCGGGGTAACATCAACTCCGAGGAGCTCTAAACGCTTCAACAAATGAGGCGTAAAATGCAATCCTGCAGTTGGTGCAGCTACTGCACCTACATTTTTTGCAAAGACAGTTTGGTATCGCTCGCGATCTTCTGCCTCAACTTTTCTATCAATGAATTCTTTTAAGAGTGGCGTTTCTCCTAGGGTATCGATAGTTTTATGAAATTCTTCGTCCGTTCCATCAAATAGGAACCTGATGGTACGACCTCTGGAGGTAGTATTGTCAATCACTTCAGCTACAAGATCAGAATCTCCAAAATAAAGTTTATTTCCTACTCTGATTTTTCGAGCTGGATCTACCAGCACATCCCATAACTTAAGTTCTTGGTTTAGTTCTCGAAGAAGGAATACTTCAATCTCTGCTCCCGTTTTCTCCTTATTTCCATACAGTCTTGCAGGGAATACTTTAGTATCATTATTTACAAAAACATCTCCTTCGTGAAAATATTCAGTGATATCTTTGAAAATCCGATGCTCGATTAGACCAGTCTTCCGATGTACAACCATCAACCGTGATTCATCACGGTTAGGCGATGGATGCAGGGCAATTAATTTCTTTGGTACTTCAAATTTGAAATCCGATAATTTCATAGAGGTGTTTTAAATTTCTGAGTGATATAAGAATAACTCTAAAAAATGCGAAGATAAGAAGAATAATGCCCAAATTCAGCTAACTTAACAAATTGTTTTAATCAACTATTCACGTCATGCTTTTTCTCCAACTTACTTGGGAAAGTTTTAGGTTTGCATTATCTGCTCTAAATTCCAACTTAACACGTACGATATTATCGCTTTTGGGAGTGACTGTAGGGATATTCGCCATTATTGCGGTATTCACCCTAGTAGATTCCTTAGAAAATAATATTAGATCCTCATTTTCATTCTTGGGTACCAACGTAATGCGGGTCGATCGTTTTCCTTTTTCGAATGACGGACCTCCGCAGAATTTTCCTTGGTGGAAATATTTCAGACGACCTCCCGGAACTGTTGATGAATATAAATTTCTCCAAGAACGCCTACAAAGCGCCGAGGCGATAACTATATCTGCATCTGCAAGCACAATCATCAAAGCTGGTAGCAATGCTTATGAAGGAATGCAGCTAACCGGAGTGGCCTACACCTATCAAGATGTATTTGACGTAGCGCTGGAAGAAGGCAGATATTTTTCAGAATCTGAGATCAATGCATCTCGGAATTTCGCCATAGTCGGCAAAAAAATTTCCAATACGCTGTATCCAAACCAAGCTGCGATTGGAAAAGAAGTGAAAATAAAAGGGATGAAATTCGTCATTGTAGGAGTTTTTGAGGAAGAAGGTGAAGGTTTGTTTGATCTTCCCTCCAAAGATGAGGCATGCCTAATTCCTTATGGTGCTTTTACTAAAATGTACTACACAGGCAGAAATGGGGTTGAACCATCGATAGCTGTGAAAGGAAACGCTGAAGACATTGGTTTGGTGGGTTTAGAAAATGAGATGACTGGACTTCTACGTGCCAAAAGAGGCCTTAAGCCAACAGAAGATGATTCCTTTGCTTTGAACAAAACTGAATTTATTCAAAACACGATTGGTTCTATTTTCGATGTAATCAGCGTAGCAGGGTGGGTAATTGGTGGTTTCTCTATTTTGGTGGGAGGATTCGGAATCGCCAACATTATGTTTGTCTCTGTGAGAGAGCGCACGAATATTATCGGTATCCAAAAATCACTAGGGGCAAAAAATTATTTTATTCTATTCCAATTCCTCTTTGAAGCCGTGTTATTAAGTCTAATTGGAGGGATAACAGGAATTATTTTGGTCTTCTTTTTGAGTTTTGTCCCAGTAGGGAGTTTGGATATCGTACTCTCACTTCAAAATATTTTACTGGGTCTGGGAGTATCTTCGATCATCGGCGTGGTCTCGGGAATAGTTCCTGCCACCTTGGCCGCACGTATGGACCCTGTAGAAGCTATTCGAATGACATAAAAAAAGGGGCCCTAAAGCCCCTTTTTTTATGGAATTATTACTTTGATTATTCCATTACTTCCGGTGCCGATTTGGCTCCAATAGAGCTAAGCCCCGATGCTATTTTAATTTTTTTCTCAAGTTCTTCCATCAATTCTTGGTTATCCAACAACAAATTTTTGCAAGCTTCCCGTCCTTGACCAAGTTTTTCACCGTTGTAAGAGAACCATGAACCCGCCTTCTTGACAATCTCAAGCTCTACTCCAAGATCAATAATCTCACCTACTTTAGAGATTCCCTGACCATACATGATATCAAATTCGACCACTTTGAACGGAGGAGCAACCTTATTTTTAACCACCTTCACCTTGGTACGATTACCTAAAATATTGTCAGCACTTTCTTTTATCTGGCCGATCCTTCGGATATCCAGTCGAACTGAGGCGTAGAATTTTAAGGCATTACCTCCGGTAGTAGTCTCAGGATTTCCAAACATCACCCCAATCTTCTCTCTGAGCTGATTAATGAAGATAACGG
>JBDNIP010000355.1:0-1659 GCA_041688245.1 Algoriphagus sp. | reverse complement strand
TAGCCGATTTTTGGATGGAATGGGCTATTATGAAAGCGATTTTTGGCCAGCTTTGGAGACAAAGGAGGACAAACTTTACCTCGCACTGGCAGGTGAGCCGACGCTGTATCAGTACAGCTTGAGTCCTGAGGGAGCAAGTTTGGATACACTGGTCCAACTCACCATTCCGGGATTTGAAGGTATCCAAGGCACGCCTAGAACTGAGTTTGCCGAAGGAACCGTCATGCTCAACGGGAGTACTTCATCCATCCAAAATATCCACCTGATCGGAGATAAGCTCATTCTCAACTATTATGGAGGAATCTCCACCAAAGATAATGACGCGCTCTCTGCACTGTATGATGCAAACAAAGTGGAGGAGGCAGATGAATTGTATGTCAAATTAGATAGCCAAGTATCGAGGGGGATATTGGTTTTTGATCTAAAGAGCTTGGCTTTTTTGGGAAACTTGTCACTTCCAAAAAATGCGAATTTAGAGTCCTTTGCGTCGGGAGGAGGATATCTGTGGATCCAGAAAAACAGAAGCATAGAAGTGGAAGAGGACTTTTTAAGGGTATATAAAGTGAATTTGACTGAGAAATGAGGAAGGAACTCTTTTTATTAATTATACCATTTGTTCTTGTTTTCGCTTGCGGCGAAAATAAGGAAAGCTCACAGGAAAAATCAATTTCCAATGAATGGGAATTGGTGATTTTGGATTCGATTCAGGTGGATTATCTAGGAAGTGTAGATGGAGGAGAATTCCGAAATGGCAGAGGGGTGATTTTTGATTTTAAAACTAATAGCCTGATTGAATTTGATGAAACGGGAAAGATTCTGAATCAGCAATCCTACCCAAAGGAAGGTCCCGGCGCTGTACTATATCCTACTACACTTCGCTATGATGAACTTGGGAAACTCTATGGTATGAGTTTCTTAAGTTGGCTTTACGAATTCAACCCTGATCTTTCTCTTAAAAGACAAATAGAAATGCCCTTTTTGGCTATTTCAAACGACGGAATGTCTTTTGGGAGAAATTTCGAACCATGGAATAACCATCTAATTGCATGGTATCCTGGACGAGATGGAGCAGATCAATATAATCCATTTTTTTTCAGAGATAATTTCCTTCTAGAAAAGCTAAATCTCACAACTGGTGAGGCGGAACCGATTGTGAGATTGCCCAGCACCTCGCGTTATACTACCGATAAATATTATGAAAGGACAGCATTACGGTTTGGGATAGAAGGAAATAAACTTTATCTAGTTCTGAATAATGAACCGCTGATCCATAGCTATGATATAAGCGCTGAATTCGATTATATCCGAACTATTACTTTCTCCCCTTCAGTTTTTTTTGACAATGGAGAGCATACTAAGGCATATGAGTACATCTCCAGAACTAGAATGTTGGATGGGAGAATTTCTGGATTTTACCCCAGAGCCGATGGACTTTTCGTCACTTTTCGAGAAGGTATTAGTGAGGAAGTTTACATTCAGAATGAATTGAAATACCCTAAAAATTTCCCATTTCACGCAGATTTTCAAAATCATATTTTAAAATTCATGAATACTGATTCCATCTGGTCAAATGAAATAGTCATCCCGAATACTATAAATCAAATCCTAAACATAGAATCATTATACAAACCTTTCTACGCCCTTCGCAATGACGAATAC
>JBDNIP010000354.1:0-4532 GCA_041688245.1 Algoriphagus sp. | reverse complement strand
TATGGTGAACGCTAGGACGAATTCTTGTGGCGAATGGGTCTTTGTAGAGCGCACTAGAAATGTCATGGTTCACTACCCCTCCGATGGCTTCATCCCAAGCTACAGTCAGGATAGAACCTCGCTGCCAGCTTCCAACCGCTACTTTATCAACGGTGCCAATCACATCGAAGTCCTCAATATGTCCGGCAGCAGGCTAAACGGTGCTCCGAATGATGCGAGTAAGGCAAGATTTGATGATGTCTTTGACTCTAGAGATGATATTTTCCTAACACCTCTTCGATAATGAAAACAAGCAATTTTTTTAATATTGTTATCCTTTTCCTCCTAGGAAGCTCTTGCTTCCGAGAGGAAGAGCCTAAGCTTCAAACCAATGAGGAAGGGGAAGTGATTTCCCTTCCTTACCTCTGGAAAAAGAATCTACATTTAGGAGAGCCTTTTTTCAATGGTAGATTACAGACCCCAATTTATTTTGAAGGTAATCCTATAATCCCTATGACTAAAAGTCCATCAGGAAGACTATTGGCTTTGATTGATTCGAAAGGCGGAAAGACAATTTGGGAATGGGACGATCGGTTTGTACAGGAAACGGAGGAAATACAAATAAGCAGAGCATATCAAAACGAAAATCTTCTATTTTATCCAACCGGTAGTAGGCTCTACAGTATAAATCTGGAAACTGGACAAACGCAATGGAGAAAGAGACTGGATAGATCTTTTAAATCCAGAGCATATGGTAAGGATTCAGACTTCTATATATTCGGTAGATCCGATGCTTTCCCTGATTCAGTGGAGCAAGCGATAATTTTCAAAGGTGATATCCAAACTGGTGTTATCGAAGAGTATTTGGCACCGGACTTCACGATGGACTATTTCTTTACGGGTAATAGAATCGGAGATGTGACTTCGGTAGCCCCAGTGGAGCTGGACGGACGGGAGCATTTACTCGTGGTCTGGCAGGAGCCTTTTTTTGAGTTTTTTTGGCAGTCTTACCTTGGACTTTGGGACAAAGTCAATGAAAAATGGGTCTATGAGAAGACTATTATCAATGCAGAAAAAAGCTTCAACGGAGTCTTACTCAATCCGCCCGTGGTACATGAGGGCAGAATCTACTTGGGTGTTGGATTTGAGCTAGCCAGTCATGATATCCGTACCGGAGCCCAGTACTGGAGGAAGCTATTTGACGGAGAGATTTTCTTTTCCAATTTTCTGATTGAGGAGGGAATGCTGATCGCAAACAATGAAGATCAGTTTGTCTATGCCTTTGATCCTATCTCCGGTCGTCAACTTTGGAAAATACCCGGCTCGGGTACTAGTAGCAAAATGAGCTATATGAATGGGGTGGTCTATTTCAATGGCGGAGCTACTGGCAGACTCCACGCAGTAGATATCCGTACAGGAAAGACAGTATGGAAGATAGATCCTCAGAAGATCGGTAGTAATCGGGAAGAGATCTTTATGGGTACAGCGATATACACAATCCCTGGGGAAAACGGGGAAAAAGGAAAGGTGATATCTCTTACTGGAAATTTTGCATACTGCTTTGAGGCGTATAGATGATAATAAAAGAAGATGAAAATTATGACAATTTACCACCCCTCCGACGGTTTTATTCCCAGCTATAGTCAGTATAGAACCTCGCTGCCGGCGTCCAACCGATACTTTATCAACGGTGCCAACCATATCGAAGTCCTCAATATGTCCGGCAGCAGGCTAAACGGAGTATCGAATGATGCGAGCAAAGTGGAGTTTGATAGAGTTTTTGACTCTAGAGTTGACATCTTTAGAACAATTCGCCGATGATGAAAATGTCACGTTATTTGGTCTTTTTTATGATTTTATTTTCGGTAATCTCCTGCTTCCGAGAGGAAGGGCCTAAGCTTCAAACAAATGGGCAGGGGGAAGTTATTTCCCTCCCTTATCTCTGGAAAAGGAGCTTACATTTAAATGATCCTATATCAAATGGCTTTACCGATTTACAAATCAAATTTAATGGCAACATAGTGATTCCTATGACAAAGGGTCCAACTGGAAGGATTTTGTCCATGATTGATCCAGAGAATGGGGAGTTAATTTGGGAATGGGACGATCGCTTTGTCAAGGAAACTGAGGATATTTTATTATATCAATCGTATCAATTTAATAATCTACTCTTTTTCCCTACAGGTAGTCGACTTTATTGCGTTAATCTCCAAAATGGCAAAACTCATTGGAGGAAGCGACTAGACCGATCTTTTTTTTCGAATGTTTACGGCAAAGATTCAGACTTTTACATGTTTGGAAAGTCTGATGCTTTTCCGGATAGTGTGGAGCAAATGATCGTATTCAAAGGCGATATCCAAACTGGTGTCATCGAGGAGTATTTGGCACCTGACTTCACGATGGACTATTTCTTTACGGGTAATAGAATAGGGGATGTGACGGCAGTAGCTCCTTTGGAGCTGGACGGGCGAGAGCATCTGCTGGTGGTTTGGCAGGAGCCCTTCTTTGAGTTTTTCTGGCAGTCGTATTTGGGGCTCTGGGACAAAGTCAACCAAGAATGGGTCTACAAGAAGACCATCATCAACTCCGAAAAGAGCTTCAACGGCGTACTGCTTAATCCTCCTGTAGTCCATGAGGGCAGAGTCTATCTGGCGGTGGGGTTTGAGCTGGCCAGTCATGATATCCGTACCGGAGAGCAGGCATGGAAGCGAAAGTTTGATGGGGAGATTTTCTTTTCTAATTTCCTGATCGAGGAGGGAATGCTGATCGCAAACAATGAGGATCAGTTTGTCTATGCCTTTGACCCAATCTCCGGTCGGCAACTGTGGAAAACACCCGGCTCGGGTACTAGTAGCAAAATGAGCTATATGAATGGGGTGGTTTACTTCAATGGTGGAGCTACAGGCAGGCTTCATGCAGTGGATATCCGATCTGGAAAGACAGTGTGGAGGATAGATCCTCAGAAGATCGGTAGTAATCGGGAAGAGATCTTTATGGGTACGGCGATATACACGATCCCTGGGGAAAACGGGAAAAAAGGAAAGGTGATATCTCTTACTGGAAATTTTGCATACTGCTTTGAGGCGTATAGATAGTTTTAATTTAAATGATACTAATATGAAAAAAGGAATAATCGTAATGATGCTCATACTGAGTGGGCTGACTGGTTTCGCACAGACGGAAAAGGGAAATTTTCTGCTTAGTGCTGGCACATCCATAGGTGTAGGTGATAGCGAGGGCTTGATGGGTCTGGCTTTTACCAACTCGAAGATCAAGTCAGATGACGGCAGCACCTCGGAAATTAAGCTTACCAATTTCTATGTTTCGACTAAAGCAGGATTTTTCCTGATCGACAACCTTGCAGGTGGACTTGATCTGGCTATGTCCTTCAGTAGCGGTAGTACTGATGTGGCCGGACTTAATTTTGAGTCAAATACCAATTTCTTTGGTGTAGGGCCATTTTTGCGCTACTACTTGGGTAATGGTAAAATAATACCTTTTGCGGAGGTCAATACTCTTTTTGGTTCCCGTAATGAGAATTCCCAAGGAGCTGGTACTGACAGTGAATCTAAATTCTCCGTTGCCAATATTGGCGCAGGGTTAGGAATAGCGATCTTTTTAGGCGGAAGGAGTGCATTGGATTTGGTAACTAGCTATAACTCCACCAAGCTAAAAGAGACTGAAGATGCCTTTAATGTTACTCAAAATACGTTGGGTTTAAAGATTGGATTTACGGTGTTTTTCTAATGGATTGGATCAAGCTAGTCACTGGCAGATATTTTAATAAAATAGATGGCTCTGCGAGCAAACATATTAAAATGGCCTAAAGGCAGATATATTTAAGATAGTCTGCGGCAGATAACTTGTCTTGCTGAAGGCATTCTTATTTCAGAAATATAGCTTTGCGAGCAGACAGATTAAAATAGCCTAATGGCAGATCTTTCGATCATCTCTATCTCGCTGAAGGCGTATCTTGGCGAAGTCCGTTTCTTTTTATTCTATCAATAGTTTCTGCTTTAAGGACTTGCTAACTCATGTCGATAATATATTTTTTTAGTTTTTAATTGGAAACCAAAACTTTTTAGATGTAATTGAGTAGTATTGATTTGTTTTCAAGCATAAATAGTTATAGAAGAGAAATATCTATAGTTTGGATTTAATTTAAATGATACTAATATGAAAAAAGGAATAATCGTAATGATGCTCATGCTGAGTGGGCTGACTGGTTTCGCACAGACGGAAAAGGGAAATTTTCTGCTTAGTGCTGGCACATCCATAGGTGTAGGTGATAGCGAGGGCTTGATGGGTCTGGCTTTTACCAACTCGAAGGTTGAGTTTGATGATGGTAATATAAGTGAAACTAAGCTTACCAATTTCTATGTTTCTACCAAGGCAGGATTTTTTTTAATAGATAATCTTGCCATAGGACTTGATTTGGCCACGTCACTGAGCAGCGGCAGTACAGATCTCCTTACGATTAATCTAGAAACAAAAACTAATTTCTTTGGTGTAGGGCCATTTTTGCGCTACTACTTGGGTAATGGTAAAATAAT